>NZ_JBFTOX010000005.1:0-194700 GCF_056398185.1 Cupriavidus sp. 05L310 | reverse complement strand
CGGTTGCATATCGTGTCATCACCTATTCGCACACCGCCCTCCATTTTGCTTCACTAAGGAAACGGAGGCGACAAGTATCCTGACATGGAGGGCGAGTAAAGAAAAGTGACACCTCCGTGTGCGTAAACGGCCAACCCCGTACAGCCGCGCCAGCAGCTAGAAGCAATAAAACCCCGCCAAAAAACGCCCACTCTGCGCCAGCAGCCAGAAACCCTAAAATCCCGTCACCGCCGATTGGCAATCCAAATCCCCGCCACAATAGCCGCCAGCCCGACAGCATGAAACCACCGCGGCCAGTCCCCCAGCAAAGCAGTCGACATCAGCGCGGCAAACACAGGCGTAAGCGTAAAGAAAAACACCGGCAACTGCGCCCCCGCTCGCGCAATCGCCCGGTCCCACGCAAAGTAGGCCAGCAGCGACGGAATCGTCGCCACATAGAGCAAGATGCCGGCCGCCTTCCCATTCCATTGAATCGCCGCCGGCGCGGCCAGCAACTCCCACGCCACGAATGGCACGCTGGCCAGCACACCCGCCACGATCTGCGCGAACAACAGCACCGCCAGCGGCAAGTCCGGACGCTTCTTGCGCAGCAGCCACGTATAGGCGCTCCAGGTAATCGTGCCCGCCAGCATGAACAGGTCGCCGGCCACGAAGTCCAGCTGCGCCAGCCGCCCGAGATCCCCGCGCAGCATCACCACGCCCACGCCTGCCAGGCAGAGCAGGGCGCCCGCCACATGCCAGCCGCGCACACGTTCGTGAAAGAAGAGCGCGCCGATGATCAGCAGGAAGATGGGCGCGGAGGCGCCGATCAGCGTGACATTGATTGGCGAGGACGTGGTCAGCGCCAGGTACTGCATGGCGTTGTATACGGAGACGGAGAGCATGCCCATGGCGGCGATCACGCCGGCGTGCCGCTTCAGTGTCGTGGCATGCTCGCGCACACTCCGCCATACGTAGGGCGCCAGCAGCAGCCCGGCCATCGCCCAGCGGGCAAAGTTCAGCGTGATCGGCGGGATGGCGCCGGCGGCGTAGTGGCCGACGATGGCGTTGCCGGCCCAGCTCAATGGCGGAAACGTCAGCAGGCCAAGCGTGGTCCAGTCGAGCCTGGTCTTGCCGGATGCGGTAGCGGTCATCGGAGGGTTGTCGTCCTGTTTGTGTTCTTGTTGTTTTTCGCGATGCTATTACTTTTTCTGCCCGCATTATGCCGCAGGCGCCGATTGCAAACGATTGTCACTGCCATGCTTTTTGCGGAGCCCTTGCGCTAGTCTCCCCACCTGTCGGGCCGGGCGCCAGCCCTTGCCCGCCAATCTTTTTGACTCGCTCGGAGAACACAATGGGTGTGCTGGATTTCATCAAGGACGCAGGCGAGAAGCTGCTGGGCAGGCAATGGTTCGCGCTACCCGGAAATCTTCGAGGCCAACCGTCCCATGCTGAGCGATCCCGACAAGATCTATCCGGGACAGACCCTGCGCATTCCGGCGCAAGTATCCTGAGTAAGCCGGCACGAGTACGCCGGCGCAGCGCCGGATACGAACTGTTACACGGCGCTGCGTACCGGCTGTCAACACGCCCAGGCCCCGGCCCGTTTTTACAGGCAACGCGCAACGAAGCGCGCCTCACCTGGAGATAGACATGAAGAAGGTTCTCGCCATCCTGACCCTCGGACTCTTCGCTGCCGGTGCCTTCGCCCAGGCCCCGGCCGCCGATGCGCCCAAGGCGCCCACCAAGGTGGAAAAGAGCGCGCACAAGAGCAACAAGACACAAACCACCAAGCACACCAAGGCCGCCACGCCGGCCAAGTCCGCCGCGCAGTAATGCGGCGTTTCAGGGCGCGCTCTTCCGGGGGCGCGCCCTTTTCCTATTTCTCCTGACGCCATGCACCTGATCTGGACTATTCTCATCGGCTTCCTGGCCGGGCTTGTGGCGCGCGCCATCACCCCCGGCAATGGCCCTAGCGGGTTCTTCCTGACCTCCGCGCTGGGTATCGGCGGCGCGCTGGCCGCGACCTTTCTCGGGCAGGCCCTGCACTGGTATCGCCCAGGGCAATCCGCCGGCTTTATCGGCGCCGTGGTGGGTGCGGTGATCCTGTTGCTGGGCTACCACCTGATCAGCAAGCGCTGAGCCGCAACGCCACGCCCCGAAAGCCAGATACCAGCAAGCAACACCCGCAACGGAACACGGAACCCGATCATGAGCCTGATGGATTTTTTGCAGTCTGCAGCTACCGCCCTGGGCGGTAATCCCGAGCAGCAGGTAGACCACGTCGCGCAGAACGCGCCTGAGGGCGCGCTCGGCCAATTGCTGGCCGGCGCCTTCCGCTCCGACCAGACGCCGGCCTTCGGCAATATGGTGGGCGAACTGTTCGGCCAGTCCAACGGTGCGCAGCAGGCGGGCCTGCTCAACCAGTTGCTTGCCACACTGGGCCCGGCGGCGCTGGCCGGCGCGGCGGGCGGTGCGCTGGGCAATCTGCTGCAGCCTGGCGCGACCCAGGTCACTCCGGCGCAGGCCAGCCAGCTCACCCCGGCACAGGTGCAGGAGATCGCCGCCCATGCCGAGCAGGCCCATCCGGGCGTGATCGACCAGATCGCCGGTTTCTACGCGCAGCATCCCACGCTGGTCAAGACCATCGGCAGCGCCGCGCTGGCCATTGCGCTGGCCAGGTTCAAGGAACACCAGCCGGGCTGAGCCGCAGGCGGCCGCCGCCAGTGCGCAGCCGTTACGGCAATGCCACCTCTAGCCGCGCCAGCGTGCGCAGCAGCTTCTCGTCGTCCGGGGCCAGTTCGTGCGCCGCGACAAAGGCGGCGCGCGCTTCGTCCTGCCGCTGCAATTGCATCAGCACCTCGCCCTTGTGCGCCAGGCCTTCCACCCGGGCGCCCAGGTTGCCTTCGGTGCCTTCGCCATACGCGGCCAGGGATTGTTCGAGGTAGGTCAGCGCCTGCGCGGGCTGGCCCAGGCGGAACAGCGCCCAGCCCTTGCTGTCCAGCACGTAAGGGTTGCCCGGCGCGTCGGCGAGGGCCTCGTCGATCATCGCCATGCCGCGTCCGACCATCCAGTTGGCATCGACCAGCGCGTAGCCGACCTCGTTCAGGCTGTCTTTTGGCAGGGGCGCCAGGCCGAGCGCGATGTCCAGTTGCTTGTCGTCCCGGCCAGCGATCGACAGGTCGATCAGCTTGCGCCGGATACGCGCCTGGAAGTCCGCGCCGATTTCATTCTTGCCAGCCTCGTAGCTTGCCAGCATCTGCCGGAAGACGGCCGCCGGCCCGGCGCCGGCCGGCAGGGCGGTGATGGCGTCGGACTCGCGCCTGCACCACGCGAATTCGCCCGCTTGCAGTCCGGTATACGTGTAGTCGAGGCTGATCGTCCGTGCCTTGTGGCTTTGCGCATAGTAGGTATAGCCGTGGCTATCCGTCCGGTTGCAGAACAGGTACCCGTCGTCGAGGTCGAGTATGTAGGTCATGCCTGCTATGGGATCATTGCTGCTCTCGCCGTGCAACGAGAACGATTCGCCGAAATCGCCTTCGCCGACGATCGGGTTGAGGATCCATTTTTCCTTGGCGTGCCGCTTGGGCATGCGCACGGATACCGTGTTGCCCTGCTTGTCGGTGACGCCGAAGATCACGCTGTCCTGCTCGTTCGACTTGGGGAAGACGCCGGCGATCCGCTGGCCGGGCAGGAACAGCCGGTAGCGGGCTTCGGGCATGGCCTGGCCGGTAGCCGGATCGCGCAGCACGAACCGGTGCACCTGCGTGCCTTCGCCGAGCGTGCCCGGCTGGCGATAGTCGCGCGCCAGCGTCATGGCGGGAATGGATGCCACAGCCAACAGCACTGCGCCCTTCAGGTAAAACGATTTGCTTCTCATTGCCTTGGTATTCAGGTTGAATTGGGTTCGGGCGCCTTCGCCGGCGTCAGGTGGCCATGCTGCCGGCACGGATGCTGCCCAGCATGCCGTGCAGGTCATGTGTCATGACCGCCAGGAACGCCACCAGCCCGAGGTAGTACAGCGTATAGGTCAGGCGCATTTCCGCGCTGATGGTGTAATAGGCGCGGTTCTCCGGGGCCTGCGGATCGTAGCGCCAGGCCTTGAGCAACTGCGGGGCCGCCAGCAGCGCCACCAGGATCAGGATCGGGCTGGGGCGCCACAGGAACATCGCCACCAGCACCGGCACGCCAAGGAACCAGATGCGCGGCGACAGCACCGCGGTGACGCGGCCGCCATCGAACGGCGAAAGCGGGATCAGGTTGAACAGGTTGATAAAGAAGCCGGCATAGGCCAGCGCGAGCATCAGTCCGCTGCCGGTGCTGCGGCCAATGTAATAGCAGGCCAGGGCGCCCAGGGTGCCGACCACCGGCCCCGCCAGCCCGATATAGGCCTCGGTCTCGACGTCGACCGGCTGGTCCTTGAGTTCGACCCAGGCCCCGACGAATGGAATGAAGGTGGGCGCGCCCACGGCCAGCCCGCGGTGGCGCGCGGCCAGGAAATGGCCCATCTCGTGGACAAAGATCAGCAGCACGAAGCCGACGGCATAGCGCCAGCCGAAGATCAGCGCGTAGGCCCCGATCGACAGCAGCATGGTGCCGCCCGTGGTCAGCAGCTTGCCCATCTTCAGGCCGCCCAGGAGCAGGAGCAGCAGCTTGGTCATCGGTACAACTCCGTAGCCGGGGAGGAGGAATGCGCCTTCACTTCGGCTGTGCGGGACCGGACGGCTTGCGCCTGAACCACTTGGTGGCGGAATAGCCGATGCCCGCCACTGCCAGCATGATCACCTTGGCGAACTTGGCGAAGAACGCCGCCAGGACGGCCAGCAGGCCCAGCTTCTTCGCCGCTACCCCGCCGATCAGCGCGGCCAGCCCGTATTCCGCCACTTTGTCGGTGCTGGAATTGAAGTCCGCATAGGCCTTGCCCTCGGCGAAGTCGAGATTGGACAGCAACGTGCGCACCACGGGCTTGTTGGTGTCGACCTGGTCGCGCGCGGTGATCAGGTTCAGGCTGACGTAGCCTTCCCGCCCGAGCGCATAGGTGTTGTAGTTGACGGACTGGGGGGCATCGGCCGGCTGGCCCTTCTCGCGTGCCGACATCGACCAGATCAGCCGATGGCTGGCCGCCTCATAGTGGGGCCGCTCCACCCAGCCGACGATCTCAAGCCCGCGGATGCCGTGCTTCTCGCGCTCCTCGTTGGCGGCTTCCGTGCCTTCCTTGAGCGATTTGAAGAGGTCGTCGACATTCCAGTCCTTGGCGTCGTCGTCGCGGATGTAGCCCGAGGGCTCGTACTTGGCTACCACCATCCAGTCGTCGTCGCCGGTGGGCAGCAC
Source organism: Cupriavidus sp. 05L310 (assembly GCF_056398185.1). Classification (NCBI taxonomy): domain Bacteria; kingdom Pseudomonadati; phylum Pseudomonadota; class Betaproteobacteria; order Burkholderiales; family Burkholderiaceae; genus Cupriavidus; species Cupriavidus sp. 05L310. The sequence goes on along the minus strand of NZ_JBFTOX010000005.1, from coordinate 189,390 downwards.
CAGGCCAAGCAGGCGCTCGTCGGTAAGGTTGCCCATGGCGTGCATGAGCTTGCCGGCGGCCGGCTGGGGAATGAAGACTTCCCTGGCAGGCAGCTTCAGCGTGGCCTGTTCGCCCAGTTGTACCGTGGCCGGACCTGCCTGGGCGCTGGACTGCGCAGCCTGCCAGGCCGCCTCCATCTCCTTTTCCTTGCTGTCGCTGCCCTGCGCCAGCAGGCTGCCGGACGCAAGGAGGCTCATCCCGCATGCCAGGCTTGCCAGCATGCTACGCAATTCATGACCCGTCATTCCCACAATGACCGCTCCCTTCGCTAGATTGTTTGTTATTTGCGGCACTGCCGATGATGGCCAGGGGAAGGGGGGGTTCCGGCGGCCTCGCATGCAGTGCGATCGCCTGATGGTTTGGCGATTGGTGATTTTAGCGTTTTTTTTATTTGCGGCAGTGTGATTGAAGGGGGAACAGTCTCCAGGACGTCGGAACCCGGCTGCAATGGCAGACCGAGCGCGCCGGCACCAACAAGAGCTATGAGTTCGGTGGCCGGTGGGGACTGGTGCGGATGCTGGAACGGGCGCACATCGAACCGCCGAACGGCGCGACCTACCAGCTGACCTGGCGGGCCGTTCCGGACACGACGGGGCCATCAGCCGGTCCGCGTGACAATCCGGTCACCAGCCCGGGCCAAACCGCCGAGAACCTGGACAGCATGACGACCCGCAACGCGCGATTGCCGGTGGCCGAGGACATGGTCTATCCAATCCGCTACGAGATGCGCACCGAGATCGGCCAGGGTCCGCTGGAAATGCTGGCGTTGCGGGGGTTCGTCCTGCCGTCGCGCATTTTCGTGGGTCGTGAGCCGCAGGCGGTACGTCCGCTCCGGTCGCGATGAGGCCATCGTCACACGCCCTGTACTATCCGATCACGCCAGCGGGCCCTTATCCGGTCCTCAAGCGTTCAGTAGTGGGGGAGCACATAAGGCTTGGTTCTGGTTGGGGGAGGGATCTGCATGGGAATTCTTCCGGGCAGGGTATCCGCCTCGGGGAAGCCCGCTGGCCGCGCGTCCGACCTGCAATGCGTTATGGCTCTCCAGGAATCTTTCCGGACCGCTGGCAGGCGCCGGAAAGCTATCGAAGTCGCTAGCCTCAAGACTCGCGCCAAGCAGCTTGCCGAACGCATTGAGCTGCACGTCCGAAGTCAGTCCGGCGCTGCCGGCCAGGGCGGGGCACAGGATCCATGTGGTGCCATCCCTGACGAAGACGTGCAGGAGTCTTACCTGGTCTGCCGGCTGTAGCTGCCGGACCTCCCCAGCAGCTTCGTCGAGCCCGAAAGCCCGCACGAAGTCGTCGGTCTGGCGATGGCCGATGCAGATGACTACCTTTGGCCGCCAGTACGTGCAGAGTGTCCGCAGGAAGCGGAATCGCCCGCCATGCCGGCACAGTTCCAGGTAGCGTTCCTTGGGCACGAGTTCAGCCTGGCCGCGAAATACCTTTGACCAGGGCGTCAGGCCATCGAGTTGCATCGGCAGGGGAAACAGGTTCAGCTTGAACTCCGCGCCATCCGGTGCGTAGAGTTGGTCCCGGAAGTATTCTTTCCAGTCGTTGTCATCGAGCCGGATACCCAGCGCCTCGGCGCGGGCCGCGGCCATGATGCGCGCAATGCGCTGGTGGTTGAGCCACTTGCCCATATCGACCCGGTGTTTCGCGCGAAACGCGTCATCCCATGCACGGGGTTCCGTGCGCGGCCGCAATGGCCCGGCAAGGCGCTCGAACCACGGATGCGGGCTCCTGTCGCAGATCCACACGCTGGCTCTCGGGTTTCCGCCCTCCATGCCTACGTACGACGCAAAGTAATTGTCCAGTTCATCGCGTGTGAATATCCCTGAGTGCTGCATTGCTGCCCCTTATCCCTTGGTGGGACCCCATTCACCCATTCCCGCAGCGTGCCGCCCGGTTCTGCCGACCGTGCGTGCCGCTGGGGTTATCCAACGTGTCCCGCATGCTGCCTGTGGGGCATGGCGGGGCAACCCTCCCGCGTGGGTTGCGTGTATTTGCTTATGTTATTTTTTAAACAGGAAATAGCAGGTCAAAGCCATTCGACCTGGTATTTATGCATATTTGATATGCGTCAATGTTGAATGTATACGGTGCACGGATGGCGCTGCAGGTGTCAGTCAATGACGCTTTGAATAGTGTCCAGCCGGCACGAACGGTATCGGCGTGAATGAGATGAAGGCTGCCCGGAAATGGCTCGCCGGCGCACTGGAGAGGTGGAGTCCAAGGATATTGCCCCCGCTGGATAAACGCAAAATGTCAAAAATGTTCAAAATGAATTGCTGCACTGCACTTTAGCGCAGATTGTATGGGTCATACACTACAATATTTTAATTTCTGACATAAAAAACGTAGAGAGCCGGGCATTCACGGGGGCAGATTTATTTTCTATCCCCTCTGATGGGGGGATGTTTTTTTGAGACCCCGTCATCCAAATGCCTCCCGGATCATTCCCCCAATCTCATGCCGCCGCGCCACCGGCATCCGCGAAGCCGTCGAGACAATACTGATCGCAGCCTCGCCAGCCAACGGCAACGCGAATGCAAAGCCTACCCCCGCCACGCCCCCCGCCCCCGCCAGCGCATAGCCCAGCTTACGGCTGCGTTCCACACCGCGCTGCAGCTTGAGCAGGCTGAGCCCGCTGCCCTCGTATTCGCCACGGTGCCGCTCAAAGTGCGCAGCGATTTCCTCGTCGCCCAGCTTGGCCAGCAGCGCCATGCTGGCGGTACCCTGTCCCAGCAGCCGCGTGCTCCCCGTGAGCAGGTGGAAATGCTGCACCCGGTGGCTGCCTTCCTCGGCATGCATGCAGTAGCCGTGGTCGCCAATGCGCACGATCAGGAACACCGTGTCGCCGGTCTTGCGCGCCAGCGCCTTCATGCGCGTGGCGCAAGCGCTGGCCAGCGGCGAGCGGTTCATGGTGCGCAGGCCCATCGCCATGGCTGCCATGCCCAACCGGTAGCGCTTTCCCTGTTCATCCTGCCCGGCAAAGCCGGCGTGGGTGAGGTAACGCAGCATGCGGTGGGCGGTGGTGCGGTCGATGCCGGTCTGCGCCACCAGTTGCGGCAGAGTCAGCCCGGTTTCATGGTGCTCGGCCAGCAGGCATAGCAGGTTGAACGCTCGTTCCAGGCTCTGGACACCGGGCATGGGAGGGGAGGCTGGCCGGGCAAGGAGGGAGGGTGGGGTGGACATGGCGGGCAGGCGTGGCATCCGGAGGTGCGTCAAAGACGGGGTTGTGCACATTATGCACAAATCGCGAGTTTGAGCTTGTCGCGCGCCGGCGCCTGGTTTGCAATCGATGCATTCCTTGTCCCTTGCCGAGCGCCATGCTTCCCATCGAGTCCCGGATCGATTCCGCCAGTCCCGCCTTCGCCAGCCAGCGCACCGGCATGCAAGCCCTGATCGAGCGCTTGCGCGCGCTGGAGCAGCGCGCCACCGCCGCCTCTGAACGTTCCCGCCCCGCCTTCACCAAGCGCGGCGCGCTGCTGCCGCGCGAGCGCCTGGCCCGGCTGCTGGATCCCGCCTCCGCCTTCCTGCCAATCGCCAACCTGGCGGGCTACGGCATGGACGATCCCGACCACGACACCTCCATCCCCGGAGGCTCGCTGGTGGCTGGCATTGGCTTTGTCCGCGGCGTGCGGGCGATGGTGGTGGCGACCGACTCTGGCATCGACGCCGGCGCCATGACCGAAGGCGGCAACCTCAAGTTGATGCGCTGCCAGGAAATCGCGCTGGAGAATTGCCTGCCCTTTATCCATCTGGTCGAGTCCGCCGGGGCCAACCTGCGCAAGTACCGCGTCGACAAGTTCGTGCGCGGCGGCGGCATCTTCTACAACCTGGCGCGGTTGTCCGCCGCCGGACTGCCGGTGATCACCGTGGTGCACGGCTCGTCTACCGCCGGCGGCGCCTATATGCCAGGCCTGTCCGATTACGTGGTGATGGTACGCGGCCGTGCCCGCGCCTTCCTGGCCGGGCCGCCGTTGCTCAAGGCTGCCACCGGCGAGATCGCCACAGACGAGGAACTGGGCGGCGCCGACCTGCACGCGACCGTCAGCGGCCTGGCGGAGTTCGTGGCCGAGGACGACGAGCACGCCATCGCCCTGGCGCGCGATGTGGTGGCCAGCCTGGACTGGCCGGCCGTGGCACCGCGCCTGCCCCAGCCCGTCCAGCCGCCGCGCCTGGATGCGGGCGAACTGGATGGCGTGATGACGCTGGACGTGAAGAAGCCTGTGGATATGCTGGAGATCATCGGCCGCGTCGTCGACGATTCCGCCTGGCTGCCGTTCAAGCCGGATTACGGACCGGCCACGGTGTGCGGCCGCGGCCGCATCGAAGGGCACGCGGTGGGCTTCATCAGCAACAACGGCCCGATCGATCCGGCCGGCGCGACCAAGGCCGCGCAGTTTATCCAGGCATGCAACCAGAGCGGCACGCCCATCGTGTTCCTGCAGAACACCACCGGCTTTATCGTCGGCCGCGCCTCGGAAGAGGCCGGCATGATCAAGCACGGCGCCAAGATGATCCAGGCGCTGTCGAATTCCACCGTGCCGCAGATCACCCTCTATTGCGGCGCCTCCTTCGGCGCCGGCAATTTCGGCATGTGCGGCCGTGGCTTCCGCCCGCGCTTCTGCTTCTCCTGGCCCAACGCCCGCACCGCCGTGATGGGCGGAGAGCAAGCCGCCATGACGCTGGAAATCGTGGCGCGCCAGCAAGCCGAGCGCAAAGGCGTAGCGGTGGACGAGGAACGGCTGGCACAGCAGACCGGCGAGATCGTAGCCAACTTCGAGCGCCAGGCCAGCGCCTTCATCACCAGCGGCCTGCTGCTGGACGACGGCGTAATCGACCCGCGCGACACCCGCGCCGTGCTGGCCTTCGCACTGGCCACCGCACGCGAGGCGGAGGCGCGCACGCCGAGGGCAATGCAGTTTGGCGTGGCCAGGTTCTGATCACCAGCGCCCTCCGTGTGTGCCCCCACGCGATGCGAAGCGAGCCGTGTAGGTGTACCAGGCCGTATGGGGCGCCTCGGAATCCGGCGAAAAGAGCGGAAAAGAGGGACCCATGTTTGAGTATCGCCTTAAGGCGATGCGAGTTTGGGTCCCGGCCGCTCTTTTCGCCGGATTCCGAGGGGGTGTCGCCCCATCCGGCGCGCCTTCTTTGCCTACTTTCTTGGCAAGACAAGAAAGTAGGTCGCCCCCCGCAGGGGGGTGAAACCGCCTTTGAATTTAAGCCTTTAAGCCTTTAAGCCTTTGACTTCGTAGCCCCCCCAGGCCACACCACCAAGAACAAGGAGACACCCATAATGCTCTACACCGAAGACCACCACAACATCATGGCCAGCATCCGCCGCTTCGTAGCGGCCGAGATCAACCCCCATGTCGACGAATGGGAAGCCGCCGAAATCTTCCCCGCGCACACGCTGTTCAAGAAGATGGGCGAACTAGGCTTCCTCGGCATCACCAAGCCGGCCGAATACGGCGGCCTCGGCCTGGATTTCTCCTATGCCGTGGCCGCAGCCGAAGCCCTCGGCTACGTCCACGCGCAAGGCGTCGGCATGGCCGTAGGCGTGCAGACCGACATGGCCACCCCGGCCCTGACCGCCTTCGGCTCCGACGAACTCAAGCGCGAGTTCCTGGCACCGGCCATTGCCGGCGAGGCGGTGGCGGCGATCGGCGTATCCGAGGCCGGCGCCGGCTCCGACGTGGCCTCGCTCAAGACGCGTGCCCGGCGCGATGGCGACGACTACGTCATCAGCGGCTCCAAGATGTGGATCACCAACGGCACCCAGGCCGACTGGATCTGCCTGCTGTGCAATACCTCCGACGGTCCGGTGCACAAGAACAAGTCGCTGATCATCGTGCCGCTCAGGCAGGGCGGCAAGCGCACGCCTGGCGTGGAAGTGCAAAAGATCAAGAAGTTCGGCATGTGGTGCTCCGACACCGCGCAGATCTTCTTCGATGAAGTGCGGGTGCCGGCGCGCAACCGCATCGGCGAGGAGGGCATGGGCTTCATCTACCAGATGAAGCAGTTCCAGGAAGAACGTCTGAACGGCGCGGCGCGCCGCCTCGCCTGCAATGCGCTGATCGAGGAAACCGCCGACTACCTGCGCCAGCGCATCGCCTTCGGCAAGCCCCTGCTCGACAACCAGTTCATCCAGTTCAAGCTGGCCGAACTCAAGACCGAGATGGAAGCCCTGCGCGCGCTGGTCTACATGGCAACCAAGACCTATATCGACGGCGGCGACGTGGTGGAGCTGGCCTCCATGGCCAAGCTCAAGGCCGGCCGCCTCTCGCGCGAGGTGGCCGACTGGTGCATGCAGTTCCAGGGTGGCATGGGCTACACGTGGGACAACCATGCCTCGCGCGCCTATCGCGATTTCCGCCTGGGCTCCATCGGCGGCGGTGCCGACGAGGTGATGCTCACGGTAATCGCCAAGCAGATGGGGCTGATGGCAAAGCACTGAGCTTGCCGGCCGTTTCCTTCTCACGCAATGTTTCCGCTACTCCCAAACCATGACCAACGCCGTCAATACCGAATCCGCCAATGACGCCAGCGCCGTGATCGTGCGCGAGGTCCGGGGCGTGCTGTTCGCCACCCTCAATGCGCCATCCACGCGCAATGCACTCGCGCCCGAGGTGGTCGCCGCGCTGGCGCATGCCGTGGCGCGCGCCGAGTCCGACACCGCGCTGCGGGCGCTGGTGTTGCGCGGCGCCGGCGGCTTTTTCTGCGCGGGCGGCAACGTCGGCAATTTCCAGGCGCGGCTGGATGCCGGCGCCGCGCCGGACGATCCCGTGGCCAGCCGCAATCGCGAGTTCGGCTACTTCATGCAGCGGCTGGCCGCGCTGCCCGTGCCGGTGGTGGCGGTGGTAGAGGGCGCGGCCATGGGCGGCGGCATGGGCCTGAGCTGCGCGGCCGATATCGTGCTGGCCACGCCCGACGCGCGCTTCGCCTTGTCCGAGACCTCGCTGGGCATCATCGCCGCGCAGATCGCGCCCTTCGTGGTGGCGCGCATCGGGGCGGCCGCCACGCGGCGCCTTGGTTTGTCCGGCGAGCGCGTGAGCGGCGACACGGCGGTGGCACTGGGACTGGTGGATCAGCTTGCCGGGGACGGCGCCGCGCTGGATGCGCTGCTCGCCGAATGGCTGACGCGCATCTGCCGTTGCGGCCCGCAGGCCAACCGCGCTTTCAAGGCGCTGGTGGCGCGCACCGGACAGGTGGGGCAGGGCGAGCAACTGGACGAGGCCTCGCGCCTGTTCGCGCAATGCATGCGCACCGAAGGCACCGAAGGCATCCAGGCCTTTCGCGGCAAGCGCGACGCCGCCTGGGTGGTGCGCTTCGACGCCGCCGACGTACGCGCCGCGCACGCCACGCAAGATTGAGTAAACGGGCAACCCGCACCGCAACGGCCCACTTCGACACTCCGATCCCGAGACGTACCATGCCCGCTACCAGCCGACCCTTCCACACCTTGCTCGTCGCCAACCGTGGCGAGATCGCCATGCGCATCATGCGCACGGCGCGCCGCCTCGGCCTTGCCACCGTGGCGGTCTATTCCGAGGCCGACCGCCATAGCCCGCACGTGGCCTTCGCCGACCGCGCGGTACGCATCGGCGACGCCGCACCGCGCGCGTCCTACCTGAATATCGGCGCCATCGTCGAGGCGGCGCGCAGCAGCGGCGCCGATGCGGTGCACCCCGGATACGGCTTCCTGGCCGAGAATGCCGAATTTGCCGAAGCGGTGACGCAGGCCGGGCTGGTCTTCGTCGGCCCGCCGGCAGAGGCGATCCGCGCCATGGGCAACAAGGCGGAGGCCAAGCGCCTGATGCTTGATGCGGATATGCCCTGCATCCCTGGCTACCAGGGCGAGGCGCAGGACGACGCAGCGCTGCTGCGGGCCGCGGCGCAGATCGGTTTTCCGCTGATGGTCAAGGCCGCGGCTGGCGGCGGCGGGCGCGGCATGCGCCTGGTGCATGAGGCGGATGCCTTGCCCGGCGCGCTGGCCAGCGCGCGCTCCGAGGCCAGCGCCGCCTTCGGCTCCGGGCAACTGATCCTGGAGCGCGCGGTGATCGCGCCGCGCCATGTGGAGATCCAGGTCTTCGCGGATACGCAGGGCCATGTGATCCACCTTGGCGAGCGCGACTGCTCGGTGCAGCGGCGCCACCAGAAGGTGGTTGAGGAAGCGCCGTCGCCAGCGGTATCGCCGGCGCTGCGCGCCCGCATGGGCGAAGCCGCAGTGCGCGCCGCCCAGGCCATCGGCTACGTCGGCGCCGGCACCATGGAGTTCCTGCTCGATGGCGACGGCAATTTCTACTTCATGGAAATGAACACCCGCCTGCAGGTGGAGCATGCGGTGACCGAAGCCATCACCGGTTTCGACCTGGTCGAATGGCAGTTGCGCGTGGCCGCCGGCGAGCCGTTGCCGGTCACGCAGGACCAGGTGGCGCTAAGCGGCCACGCCATCGAGGTCAGGCTGACCGCCGAGGACGTGGCCGCAGGCTTCCTGCCGCAGGGCGGGCCGGTGCTGCGCTGGCGCGCGCCGGGCGCCGGGCACGATGTGCGGGTCGACCACGCGTTGCAGGAAGGCGGCGAAATCCCCGTTCACTACGATTCGATGGTGGCCAAGCTGGTCGCCCACGGCGCCACCCGCGAAGAAGCACGCCGCAAGCTGCTGCGCGCGGTGGAGCAGACCGTGCTGCTGGGCGTGGCCAGCAACCAGGGCTTCCTGGCCGACTGCCTGGCACACGAAGCCTTCGCCGCCAGCGAGGTGCATACCGGCTTTGTCGACGCGCATATGCAGTCCGCGCTGTGCGCGGCGCAGCCCGCCGCGGCGCAGGTGGCCTGCGCGGCGCTGGCCGCCTGCGGCGTGCTGGTGGCCACGGCACGCCCGGAACTGGTGGCGCACGGCAGCAGCCTTGGCCTGCGCGCCGGGGAGCGCCAATGGCGCGTGGATCTGCGCGCTGTGGCCGACGGCTGGGAGGCAGCCGTGTGCGAAGGCGGCGGCACGGCCGCGGAGATCGTCCGGGCGCGCGTGCTGCGCGCCGACGCGGAGCAGGGCAGTGCGCTGGTCGAGTGCAATGGTGCCGCGCTGCCGCTGGTATTCGCCACCGAAGGCGACGCCGTGCACCTGTTCAGCGCCGGCCGCGCATGGCGCTTCGCGCGCCTGGACCCGCGCCGGAAGAAGCGCGAGGCGGCCGGCGCCGAAAGCGCCGGCGAGTTGCTGGCGCCGCTGGCCGCACGCGTCGTGGCGGTGAAGACGGTGGCCGGCGAGCCGGTACGGGCCGGCCAGGTGCTGGTGGTGCTGGAGGCGATGAAGATGGAGCACGCCATCGTCGCGCCATTTGACGGCGTGGTGGCGGAACTGCACGCCCGCGAAGGCGGCCAGGCTCGGGCCGGTGCCTTGCTGGCGCGCGTCGAAGCGGAGCCCGAGGGCGGCGCGACGGAGTCCAGGGCATGAGCGCCGCTCCCGCAACATCGAACCCCGCACGCACCATCCGCATCGGCGGCGCTTCCGGCTTCTGGGGCGATTCGGCCATCGCCACGCCGCAACTGCTGGAGGTCCCCGGCCTGCAATACCTGGTCTACGACTACCTGGCCGAAACCACCATGTCGATCCTGGCGCGTGCCCGCGCCAGGGATGCGGCACTGGGCTACGCGACCGATTTCGTCCATGCGGCGATGGCGCCGCACCTCGGCCAGATCCTGGCACGAGGCATCCGCGTGATCGCCAATGCCGGCGGCCTCAACCCGCAGGCTTGCCGCGATGCCTTGATGGAAGCCGCCGCGCGGCAAGGGCTCACGCCCAGGGTGGCGGTGGTCAGCGGTGATGATGTGCTGCCTGCCTTCGAGGGCTGGCGCGCAGCGGGACTTACCGGCCTGTACACCGGCGCCGCGCCGCCGGCCGAGCTGATGTCGGCCAACGCCTATACCGGCGCGCAGGGCATTGCCCGCGCGCTGGCGATGGGCGCCGATATCGTCATCACCGGCCGCTGCGTCGATAGCGCCGTGGTGGTCGGTGCGCTGGCCCACGAGTTCGGCTGGCAATGGAACGACTGGGACCGGCTCGCCGCCGGCACGCTGGCCGGCCACGTGATCGAGTGCGGGGCGCAGGCCACCGGCGGGCTGTTCACCGACTGGCAGCGCGTGCCGGACTGGGACCGCATCGGCTACCCGGTGATCGACTGCGCGGAGGACGGCAGCTTTGTGCTGACCAAGCCCGAACACACGGGCGGCCTGGTCGATCCCGCCGCCGTGGCGGAGCAGGTCTTGTATGAGGTGGGCGACCCCGGCAACTACCTGATGCCCGACGTGACTTGCGACTTCCGCATGGTGCGCGCCGAACTGCTGGCTCCCGGCCAGGTGCGCGTGCACGGCGCGCGTGGCCGCCCGCCCGGTGCCAGCTACAAGGCCAACGGCACCTGGCAGGACGGCTACCAGATCAGCCTGATGATGGCGATCCGCGGCATCGACGCACCCGCCAAGGCCCGCCGCACGGCACACGCGCTGCTTGCCCGCACCCGCGCCATGCTGGCCGCCAGCGGCTTCGTGGACTACAGCGATACCGTGGTGGAACTGCTCGGCTGCGAATCGCAATACGGGCCGCATGCGCGCGCGCTGCCGACCCGCGAAGTGGTGCTGCGCATCGGCGCGCGCCATGCGCAGGCCAGGGCGCTGCGCTTCCTGCAACGCGAATGCTCCTCGGCGGGAACCTCGATGGCCGCGGGCACCCGCTCGTCCTTCGCCGGCCGCGTGGATATCCAGCCGGTGGTCAAGGTGTTCTCCTTCCTGGTGCCCAAGGCGGAAGTGCCAATGCAGATCGCACTGGATGGCCGGGCGGAGACGCTTGCCTGCGCCGCCCTCGTCGGTGAGCCGTCGGTACCGGCTTCGCTGGCGCCCCGGCCGGACTTGGCGGTGCCCGAAGGGCCACGCGTAACCGTTCCCCTCGTCACGCTGGCCTATGCCCGCAGCGGCGACAAGGGCGACGACGAGAACATCGGCGTGATCGCGCGCCAGCCGGCTTATCTGCCGCTGCTGCGGGAGCAACTGACGCCGGCCGCGGTGCGCGCGTATTTCGCCCACCTGGTTGAAGGCGAAGTCGAATGCTTCGAAGTGCCGGGCCTGCACGCCCTCAACTTCCTGCTGCATCGCGCCCTGGGCGGCGGAGGCGTGGCCAGCCTGCGCTCCGATCCGCTGGGCAAGAGCTACGCGCAGATGCTGCTCGATTTCCCGCTGGCCGTGCCGCAAGGCTGGGCGTAGACGCCGGCCTGCCATTGCATAACGTCGGCCGCCAGGCCCAGGCGCGCCGATGCCATCCTGACGGAGGAGACATGAAAAGAACCACGATAACGAACCGGCCCCGCGGCCCGCGGTTAACAGCGTGCCTGATGGCCGCGGCACTGGCATGCGGCATCGCCGGCGCGGCACGCGCCGATGCGCCTTACCCGTCCAAGCCATTGCGCGTAGTGGTGCCCTACACGCCGGGTGGCGTGTCCGACGCGGTGACACGCCTTGTCATGCAGAAGCTGGCCGAACGCCTGGGCCAGCCCGTGGTGGTGGAAAACCGCCCCGGCGCCAACGGCATGATCGGCTCCGACAACGTGGCCAAGTCCGCGCCCGATGGTTACTCGCTGCTGGTGGTGGTGGCCGCCCATTCCATCAATCCCAGCCTCTATCCCAAGATGAGCTTCGACCCCGTCAGGGACCTGACCGGCGTCAGCCAGATCGGCCGCATCCCGCTGCTGCTGGTCTCAAGCGCGCAGCTGCCGCCCGGCAGCGTGAAGGAACTGGTGAGCTGGGGCAAGGCGCATCCGGACAAGATGACCTTTGCCTCCAGCGGCAACGGCTCCGGCGCGCACCTGGCCGGCGAGCTGTTCTCGCAGGCCGTCGGCATGAGGATGACCCATGTGCCCTACAAGGGCGTGTCGCCGGCGTTGCCCGATCTGTTCTCCGGGCAGGTGGCGATGATCTTCGATTCCGTGCAGACCATGATGCCGCAGGTGAAAGCCGGAAAGCTCAAGGCCCTGGCGATTACCAGTCCCTCGCGCTGGCCGGCTGCGCCCGATGTGCCAACGATGGCGGAGGCGGGCTATCCGGCGGTCACGGCCAGCAGCTGGATCGGGCTGCTGGCGCCGGCAAAGACGCCAAAGGTGGTGCTGGACAAGCTGTCGGGCGAAATGGATGCGGTGTTGCACCAGCCGGACATCAAGGCGCGGCTGATCGAATATGGGATCGATCCGGTTGGCGGGACACCGGACCAGTTCCAGGCATTCATCAAGGATGAAGCGGTGAGATGGGCCGGCGTGGTCAGGAAGGGCGGGATCAAGGTGGAGTAATCAGATCCGGATCACATCTCCGGCGGCTGCGGTTCCAGCGGATCGAAATCCAGTTCGATCTTCGCGCCGTTGGGATCGTGCAGGAACAACTGCCAGACGCCGGAGCCCGCCTGCCGACCGAGGTGGAACGGAATGCCCCGGCGCCGCAGGTGGCTGGTGACGTGCCGGAGGTCCGTGGCGCTGAAGGCCATGTGATCCAGCACGCCCGCGGCCGGTGCCGGCAGTGCATCGACCGCGACGAGATGAATGATGGGCGCGCCGGCGGCATAGAGCCAGGCCCCGGGGAAGGCAAACGGCGGACGGGCACCGGTTTCGAAGCCAAGCACCTCGGTGTAGAACCGGACGGTGTCTTCCAGCGCGGCGGTCAGTACCGTGAAGTGGTTCATCCCGACAATCGTCATGTTTCGCTCCTTGTTGCAGGAGCGTGGCGCTCCCCGGGTGATTCAGGCCTGAGTCTTCAGTCCTCAGACCAGGCCAGGCATTGGCACGTCGGGATTCACGTCGGCCTCGTAATCCACTCCGTCCATCTCGAATCCGAACAGGCGCAGGAATTCCTTCTTGTAGCCGGTGAAGTCCGTCAGCGCGTAGATGTTGTCGCTGGTGACCTGGGGCCAGAGTTGCTGGACACGGGACTGCACCTCCGCGTCGAGTTCCTTGTAGTCGGCGCGCAGGCGGCCTTCCTGGTCCAGGCACGGCGCATCGCCGTACAGGCTGTCCTTGTAGAGCCCGTAGACCTGCTCGATGCAGCCTTCATGCGTGCCCTGTTCCTTCATGACCTTGAACAGCAGCGACAGGTACAGCGGCATCATGGGGATGGCGGAACTTGCCTGCGTGACCACGGCCTTCAGCACCGAGACGCGCGCGTCGCCACCCCTGGCGGCCAGCTTGTCGCGCAGGCCAAGCACCTTCTGGTCCAGGTCCTTCTTGGCGGCGCCGATGGAACCGTTCCAGTAGATGTCGTGCGTGATCTTCTCGCCCAGGTAGGTGAAGGCGGTTGTCTTCGCGCCGTCGGCCAGCACGCCCGCAGCCTGTAGCGCGTCGATCCACATCTGCCAGTCTTCGCCACCCATCACGGCCACGGTGTTGTCGATCTCGCTTTGCGTCGCGGGCTCCAGGATGGTCTCCCTGACCACTTCCTTGTCGGTGTCGAGGCCGCGCAGGCTGACCGCCTTGCCAACCGGCTTCAGCGTCGAGTTGAACACTTCGCCGGTCTTCGGGTGCGTCCGTTTCGGCGAGGCGAGGCTGTAGATCACCAGGTCGACCTGGCCGAGATCGCGCTTGATGGTATCGATCGTCTTCTGCTTGATCTCGTCGGAGAAGGCATCGCCATTGATGCCCTTCGCGTACAGCCCTTTGTCGGCGGCAAACCGGTGGAAGGCCGCGGTGTTGTACCAGCCGGCCGTGCCCGGCTTGCTGTCGGTGCCGGGACGTTCGAAGAAGACACCGAGCGTATCGGCGCCGGCACCGAATGCGGCGGTGATCCGGGCTGCGAGACCGTATCCGGTCGACGCGCCGATCACCAGCACTTTCTTCGGGCCGCCGGCGATGGGGCCTTTTGCCGTGACGTAGTCGATCTGTTCCCTGACGTTGGCTTCGCAGCCTGTGGGGTGGGTGGTAACGCAGATAAAGCCACGCACGCGCGGTTTGATGATCATGAAGACCTCGCTTGTTAGATGCCGAGCCTGATTTAGAAGGCGAAAAACTTCGCGCATTGTAAATGAGGAGGCAAAAGGCGAGGCCGCCCGCCCCGCGGGAGTGCCGGGCGGCGGGCGCCGGCCTTTCAGCGTTGCTGGCGGTACGCTACCTGAAGCCAGCCCTGAGAGGCGCCGCTGGTGTCCGGGCCTGCGGGATCGTCGGCGTGCCGGACCGCGCGCGACAGGCGTGTCCGCAGTTCATCGCGTTCCGTGAAGGTCGGCGCGGCCAGCCAGCCAACAAACTCGTCGTGCCAGTTCTCCCACGCGTTCTCGTCAAAGTCGAACGCCTCGTCCAGCCGTCCGCCATCGCGCAGGTAGGTGCCCACGATGCACGTACCGTCCCAGTACGCCACGGCCACGTCGGTCAGGTCCGCGGTGGTTCCCGCCGGCAGGTCGCGCAGCAACATGGACAAGTGGGACTTGAACGATTCGAATCCGCCTGAAGTCATGGCCTGCTCCGTTTCCGGGGACGAGTCCATCGGGGTGAGGTACCCAATCCCATGGCGCGCAGGTCTTCCGCGTTGGCCGGCGCGCGCAGGACCGGCTGCTTGTTCGAGGGGGCGCGGTTGCCTCCGGTCCCGCTCACCCGAACGAACCCCGCGTCAGGTCTTTCTCGAATTCGATGGTCCATGCGGTGCCATGCCCGATCCGGTAGCCCCGCTCCTTGAGCGTCGACTTGCGAACGATGGTGACATGGCCCTGCAGCGGATAGACCTCGTCAACGACATCCGACGTGCCGGCTTCCTGAAGCAGGAAGTCTGCTTCGTCAAGCCGGTGGCGGTGCAGGATGGCGACGAATTCCGCCTTTTCGTCCGGTGCGATTACTGACATCTTGCGTTCCTCCAATCATGAACGCAGCACTTTTCCAAGATAGCACAAGCGTCAACGCCGTGGCCCTCAGCGCTTGCGCGGCTTGCCGACGTGCGGCGCATCCTCGGCCGGATCGGGAATCAGGTCCTTGTCAAGCACGTCATCAATGCTGGGCGGCGCAGGCGGGTGCTCTTCGCGCTGCGCGCTATGGTCCGCGCGGTCCGCGGGGGTGTCCGCGGGAATACTCTCGGCGGCGCGAGTGATCTCGTCCATGCCTTCTTCCGGTGCGTCATCCTCGTCCGGTTCGTGGCCATGGCGGAAATCGATCGGTTCTGCCGTCTGCCCGGCGAATGCGTCAATGGTCTCGTCGATGTTCTCCCACAAGTCTTCGGCTCCGGCGGAATCCGGCATGCCGGGAAGACGGCGCTCCGGTCGCGGACGATCGGGGAATCCGGTTCGCCGCGTCTTGCCGGAATCGACCTTGTGTGGCTTTTTCATGGTCTGCTCCTGAGCGACGATCGAGCGACGATCGTGGTCATGCCGCAAGCAAGCATGCGCATGTTTCCATAATAAGCACGCAAGGAGCGCGATGTGAAGCCGGGGTGCCTGATGCGGTACCGGTCATGCGAAACGACAGGCCGTGTTTTGCCCAGCACGGTGTCCTAGAATGAAATCCCAGGTTGCCGGAAGTCGCTGGCAGACCAGCGGCAGCGAGTCCGGCACCATGCAGGTTGGAGGCGCGTCATGCCCACCTATCAGTATCGTTGCGAGAAGTGCGGTCAGGTTTTCGACCACGCGGAACATCTCGCGGAACACGCGACGGCCCATCCGCCTTGCCCTAAGTGCGGCAGCGAAACGGTCCAGCACATGCCGACACCGTTCGTTGCGAAGACGGCGAGGAAGAGTTGAGGCCTGCCTGACCCTGATAGCGAGGAAGAGCGCGTGGCCCTGTCGGATGCCGGGCAGGACGCCGGGCGAATTGCGTCACCGTGTGCTGTTTGCTTCTCTGCGGCAGCCTCGTTGCCTCGGGCCGCCCCTTGCCCGCGGCGCAAGGATGACCGGCCGCACCGTCCTCTTCCCGGAACGGCCAGTGTTTCGCCTGCGGGTCCTTTGCCTGCCACCGCGCCTTCTCCTCCCATCAGCGGCACCGTCCCACGATACGCCAGCCAGCACCGATATCGTGCACCAACCATTGCGGAGGCCAGTCATGCCGCGCAAGCTGATTCTCATCGTCCTGATCCTGTTGGCAGCCGGACTCCTCTGGCCACGGTTTTACGGGCTCGGGATCGGCCTTGGCCTCGGCCATTTGCCGGGGGATATCGTCATCCATCGTCATCACTTTCACCTTGTCCTTCCGATTGCGACGTCTCTGCTCGTCAGTGCCGCCGCATCATTCATCCTCTGGCTGATGGGCCGGTGAAGCGCGCGGTTGGTGTCCCGCGCCGGTCCGGCATATATTGAAAGCCTTTCCAGCGCATTCTTCCTGACAGCCCCCTATGCTGTACAAGTTCATCGAGTACCAGCGTTCGCTGATCGAGCCGTGGACAGCGTGGGCGGCGCAGGCCACGAACGCATTCACTGACCCCGGCAGCCCGTTCGCCCATGTCCCTGGGGCGTCTTGCTTTGCTGCGGGCTATGAGTATCTCTACCGGCTGGGCAAGACCTATGGGAAGCCCGCCTTCGGCGTCACCGCGTACGACGCGGATGGCCGCGTCGCGGCAGTGGACGAGCAGGTCGTGCTGGAACGGCCATTTTGCCGGCTGCTGCGTTTTGCCCACGAGGCAGCCGCCGCGCCGGAGCGCCGGCCGGCGGTGCTGGTGTGCGCGCCGCTGGCCGGCCATCACGCCGTGCTGCTGCGAGAAGTCGTTGAAATGCTGCTGCCCGCTCATGAAGTCTATGTGACGGACTGGCGCGATGCGCGTCACGTGCCCGCGGCCGAGGGGCCGTTCCGCCTGGACGACTGCGTCGGCGAGATACAGGCGTTCATCCGGCATATCGGCGGGCAGCGCCTGCACGTGCTTGCCGTCTGCCAGGCAACCGTGCCGGCACTGGCGGCGACATCGCTGCTGGCCAGCGCAGGCGAGCCGGTGCCAAGAAGCCTGGTGCTGATGGGCGGCCCGATCGACGCCCGCCGCAACCCGACCGCCGTGGACCGCCTGGCAGCCCGCCAGCCGCTGGCGTGGTTCGAGAGCAACCTGATCTGCACGGTGCCGGCCCGCTATGCTGGTGCGGGCCGCAAGGTGTACCCCAGCTTCCTGCAGCATGCCGGCCTGGTGATGGCACATCCGGCGCGCATGGTCGGTGCGCAATGGGACTACTACCTTGACCTGGTGCACCGCGATGCCGAGCACGCGCCGGCGCACCGGCGCATTTGCGATGAGTACAACTCGGTAATCGACATAGCGGCGGAGTTCTACCTGGATACCATCCGCATCGTGTTCCAGGAGTTCCGGCTAGCCCGCGGCAACTGGAGCGTGCAGGGCCACGCCGTGCGTCCCCGGGACATGCGCGATATCGGCCTGCTCACCGTGGAGGGCGGGCGGGACGACATCTCCGGCCGCGGCCAGACCCACGCGGCGCAAGACTTGTGCAGCGGCATCGCGCCGCGCCACAGGCGGCAGCTCACGGCGGCGCAGTGCGGCCACTATGAGCTGTTCTCCGGGCAATTGTGGCGGACCGAGGTGTATCCCGTGGTCCGCGACCTGATCCGGGAGTACGCCTAGCGTCCTTGTGCCGGAGCAGCGTTTGCGCCGCTTGTTTCCATACTTGTTCTCGTCACGGCCCACTATACTGGGCTAGACGCCTGCAACGCTCAGCGTAGCGTCGGGATGCAGCCGCTATCGTCGGCCTTCCGCAGATTTGCACCCACCCATCACATGGAGACTGAATATGTCGATTCGCATCGGTGACGAAGCCCCCGATTTCACGGCAGATACCACGGAAGGCAAGATAAATTTCCACGAATGGATCGGGGACAAATGGGCGATCCTGTTCTCCCATCCCAAGGACTTTACGCCGGTCTGTACTACCGAACTGGGTTATATGGCCGGCCTCAAGCCGGAATTCGACCGGCGCAATACCAAGATCATCGGGCTCAGCGTGGACCCCGTCAGTGACCACCAGAACTGGGTCAAGGACATCGCGGAAACGCAGGGCCACGCTGTCAACTATCCCATGATCGGCGACGTCGACCTCACGGTCGCCAAGCTCTACGACATGATTCACCCGAACGCAAGTGGTGGCCCGCGCACTGCCGTGGACAACGCCACGGTGCGCTCGGTCTTCCTCATCGGGCCCGACAAGAAGGTCAAGGCAATGCTGGTTTACCCGATGAGCGCGGGCCGCAATTTCGACGAAGTGCTGCGCCTGCTGGATTCCCTGCAGCTCAACGCAAAACACACGGTAGCCACGCCGGTCAACTGGAAGCCGGGCGACGATGTGATCATCCCCACCTCCGTATCCGACGAAGACGCAAAGAAGAAGTACCCGCAAGGATTCAAGACGCTCAAACCGTACCTGCGGGTAGTGGCGCAGCCGAAGTAAGGCTAGGCACCCGCCACGTGGGCGGGTAGGCCCGCCAGGGCCTCCCCGCCCACGTGATGCGAAGCGGCCGTCAGGGTGTACCAGTCTCTCTACAAAATCCCCCTTTCCCTCAACCCTCCCAACTCAGCCTCGCCGAGCCCCAACTCAGCGCGAAGGGCCCCCTCCGTATGTTCCCCCAGCATAGGCGGGCACCGCATTTCCACCGGCGTGGCCGAAAACCGCAGCGGACTGCGCAAGCTGGGCGCATCTACCCCCCGCCCATGCGGCAACCGCACCAGCAACCCGCGATGCCTGACCTGCGCATCTTCGAACACCTCGTCGAGCTCATTGATGGGCCCGCCAGGCACGCCGGCACGCTCGAGCGTATCCAGCAATTCAGCCGAACCCCGCCCGGCAACACGCGCGGCAATCGCTTCGCGCAAGGTCTCCCGGTTGGCGACCCGGTCGACGTTCTGCGCGAAGCGCGGATCGGCGGCGAGTTCCGGACAGCCAAGCAGCTTGCACAGCGCGGCAAACTGCCCGTTGTTGCCGGAGGCGATGATCAGGTGCCCGTCGCGGCACGCGAACACTTCGGAGGGCGCGGCCACCGGGTTGGTGTTGCCGGCGCGCCGGGGCAGCTTGCCGGTCATCTGGTAGCCCAGCGCCAGGTGGCCATTGACCGCCACCGAGGCATCGAGCATGGCGGCGTCAATGTACTGGCCTTCGCCGGTGGCCTGGCGGTGATAGAGCGCGCCCATCAGGGCGACGGTGGCGTAGAGGCCGGTGAGGATGTCGGTGATGGGGATGGCGGTGCGCATCGGCTCGCCGCCGGGGGTGCCGTCCGGCTGGCCGCAGGTGCTCATCAGTCCGGCCATGCCCTGCAGGATGAAGTCGTAGGCCGGGCGGGCGGCGTAGGGGCCGTCGGGGCCGAAGCCGGTGACTGAGCAATAGATCACATCGGGGCGCAGCGCGCGGATGGACTCATAGTCGAGCCCGTATTTCTTCAGGCTGCCGGCCTTGTAATTCTCCACCACCACATCGCAGCGCGCGGCCAGTTGCCGTACCAGTTCGGCGCCTTCGGGCCTGGAGATATCGATGGTGAGCGATTGCTTGCCGCGGTTGCAGGCGAGGTAGAAGGCGGAGTCGTTGGTGGCCGCGCCTTGCGCGTCGGTGAGGAACGGGCCCATCTTGCGAGTGTCGTCGCCGTCGCCGGGTTTCTCGATCTTGTAGACGGTGGCGCCCATGTCGGCCAGGTTCTGCGTGGCCCATGGGCCCGCCACCACGCGCGTCAGGTCGAGTACCTTGATGCCTTCGAGAATTGCGCTCATGTGCCTGCCATCCGGGAAGTAGAGATCCCGCATCATTCGCGGGATTTGCCGTGCACGCAATTCGCCAATGCGGAAGCCGGCTTACGGCGAGGCGGAAGCGTGGGTGTGGCCGGCGTGGGACTTGTGCTGGCCGTGCTCGTGCTGCGCCGCCTGGTTCGGATCGAAGTCGCAACTCGGGTTGGCTTCGTCGTGCGAATGCGGGTGCAGCGCGCCGGGGATATGCCGGCTGCTGAGCCCGTCGGCGTTGAGCCATGCCAGCGTGGCGGCGGCCGCGCGGTCGATGAGCGTGCCGCACTGCGTGTAGTCGTACGGAGAGACGTCGAGCGGGCACAAGGGCGGGACGACCGAGATATGCGCGTGGTCCGCCCAGCGCTCCAGGTCCTGTACCAGCTGGCGCGCGACCAGCAGCGACAGCGCATTGAAGGCATGGTCGATGGGGCCGCGCGGTTCGCGCCGCGCCGCGCAGGCAAAGCCCGCGGGCAGCACCACCACGCGCGTGGCGCCCAGGCGGATGGCGGTGGAGACCGGCGTGTTATTGGCCACGCCGCCGTCGATCAGTTGCCGCCCGCCCAGTGCCACCGGCGGGAACACCCCGGGGATGGCGGCGCTGGCCAGCACCGACTGGACCAGGCTGCCGGAGGACAGCACTACCTCCGCGCCGGTCTGCATGTCGGTGGCGACTACATATAGCGGCAGTTCGGCGCGCTCCAGCGGCATGTCGCCGAAATGGCGGGACAGCAGGCGCTTCAGGGCGGCGGAGTCGACCAGATGGGCGCGCTGCCCGCGCAACATGCCGAACAGGCTGCGCCACGACCACGGCATGACTTCGGCGCGGCGCAAGCCGCGCCAGAGCGTTTCCAGCTGGGTAGTGCCGGCCACGTGCGGGTTGCAGGCATAGTAGGCGCCGTTGATGGCGCCAGCGGAGGCACCGACGACGAAGTCGGGCTTGATGCCCCACGCCACCAGCTCGCGCAGCATGCCGGCCTCGACGGCGCCGAGGCTGCCGCCGCCGGCGAAGACAAATGCGGTTTTTTCCATGGTCTGTGGTGCAGTGCGAAAGCGCAGGGGAATCCTGTAAAGGAAGCATAGGCGACATTTCGCCTGCGCGACAGGCGTCTGCCGCGGGCGGAGGGCGCCGATGGCACATAATGTGCATACAGTGCCAGAAAAAGCACGCGCGCGCCAAGATTTCGAGGCCGCCAAGAGAGGAGACAATGAGCAGTTCAACCGACAAGTTTTCGGCCACCATGCGCGATGGCCTGGCCAATCTCGCGCGGCGCCTGCGCTTTGCCATGGAGGAGGGCTCCATCTGGCTGGACGAGCAGCGCATGATCCTGATCCACACCGGCGCGCTGGGCGCGTTGCGCAAGGAATTGGTGGATACCATGGGCATGGAGCGCGCGCGGGGCTTGTTCATGCGCATGGGCTTCCATTCCGGCATGCGCGACGCGGAACTGGCGAAGAAGCTGCGCCCCGGCGACAGCGACTTCGGCCTGCTGGAGATCGGGCCCTGCCTGCACACCATCGAAGGCGTGGTGCGCGTGACCCCGGTGAAGGTGGATATCGACATCGCCGCCGGCATCTACGACGGCGAATTCCTGTGGGAAGACTCCTTCGAAGGCGATGTCCACCGCCAGTTGTTCGGCATCGTCGATGAGCCGGCCTGCTGGATGCAGATCGGCTACGCCACGGGCTATACCTCGGCCCTGATGGGCCGCACCATCCTCTACCGCGAGGTGGAGTGCATCGCCTGCGGCCACGATCACTGCCGCATCGTCGGCAAGCCGCTGGAAGCGTGGGAGGACGGTGCCGAGGTGCTAAAGCTCTACCAGCCCGACCCGGTGATCGAGACCATCCTGGAGCTGCAAAGCGAGGTCGAGCACCTGCGCGCCCTGCAGCGCAACAACGGCAAGCCCGCCGATCTGGTGGGCAGCGCGCCCGGGTTCCGCGCTGCCTGGGGCCTGTTGCAGCGCGCCGCCGCAAGCCATGTCACGGTGCTGCTGCTGGGCGAGACCGGCGTCGGCAAAGAGCGCTTCGCGCAAGCGCTGCACGCGGTCAGCGCGCGGGCCGACAAGCCTTTCATCGCCGTCAATTGCGCGGCGATCCCCGATGAACTGATCGAAGCCGAGCTGTTCGGCGTGGAGAAGGGCGCCTTCACCGGCGCCCACCAGTCGCGCCCCGGCCGCTTCGAGCGGGCGCATGGCGGCACGCTGTTCCTGGACGAACTGGGCGAGTTGTCGGCGTCGGCGCAGTCCAAGCTGCTGCGGGTGCTGCAGGAAGGCGAGGTGGAGCGGGTGGGCGGCACCGAGCCGCGCAAGGTGGACGTACGGCTGGTGGCCGCCACCAACGTAGACCTGGCCGAAGCCGTGAAGCAGGGGACTTTCCGCAAGGACCTGTACTACCGGCTCAACGTCTATCCCGTCACCATCCCGCCGCTGCGCGAGCGCCTCGACGATATCCGCCTGCTGGTAGAGCGCTTCATTGCCCGCTACGGCGCGCGCCACGGCAAGAAGATCGTCGGCATCACCGACCGCGCGTTGGCGGAACTTAGGCGCTACGACTGGCCGGGCAACGTCCGCGAACTGGAAAACGTGATCGAGCGCGGCGTGATCCTGGCCAGCAATGGCGGGCAGATTTCCGCGGACCACCTGTTCCTGCCCAGCAGCGCGCCGCAGGGGATGGACACCGCGCCGCGCCTGGGTGTCAGGGGCACGCTGCCGGAACTGCGCGAAGCGGCGGTGCACGGGCTGCTTGACCATATGGCCGAGCAGCAGCTCGCGCTGGGCGATGTCGAGACCGTGTTGATGGAAGCGGCGATGCAGCGCGCCAACGGTAATATGAGTCAGGCGGCGCGGTTGTTGGGGATTACGCGGCCGCAGTTGGCGTATCGGTGGAAGACGAGGGGGATTCGGGGGGAGGGGGGGTGATTTGGTTGGGTTGGTCGCTGTTTGTTTGAGCGGCGATGGTTTTTGCACCCAACAGCCGTACGACATCGCCCTGCTGGGTTGGTCGGTGTTTGTTTGAGCGGCGATGGCTATTGCACCCAAGTGCGTACGACATCCCCCTGCGGGGGACGCCGGTCACTCTTCTTTGCTTCGGCAAAGAAGACTAACGAGAAGAAAGCCGACCCTGCCGGGAGCAGAGCAATCGCGGGGGCGAGGGGCGCTGGTTTCGTCGTACGGCCGCAGTTTTGCTGGCATCTGCCGTTACCAGCTTGTAGGGCATCGCAATGGCATGATCCATGGGTTTCGTGGTGATGCCCTTGACCTCGTGTGTGGTGACCATTCCCACATCTGCCGTTACCGGCACGGACCACCACGACACACCACATGCCAATGGTTTCGTGGTGGGGCGGGCGCGGTGGTGAAGGCCTGGGGCATATCACCCGGTGCCACCGCGCCCACGACGGAACCGGACCGCCTGAAACTTCGTGGCCGGCCACTACGCGAGCGACAGACGGCTTGAAGCAAGTGATGTCTGCTACCGGGGGCCTCACCACGAATCCCGGAAGCTGGCAGGATCGTGGCCAGTCAAGCCGGTACCGGCAGAAGCCCGCCGGCACTCTGGGCTGTACGACGAAATCATCGATATTCGAGAGCCTGATGGCTCTGCCCCCGGCAGGGTCGGCTTTCTTCTCGTTAGTCTTCTTTGCCGAAGCAAAGAAGAGTGACCGGCGTCCCCCGCAGGGGGATGTCGTACGCACTTGGGTGCAATAACCATCGCCGCTCAAACAAACACCGACCACCCTCGCAGGGGGATGTCGTATAGCTGTTGGGTGCAAAAACCAACGCCGCTCAAACAAACCGCGCCACCCACCACCCAAAAGCCATTTAATCATTTGATGCAGTCAGCAATCCACACCCCAAGCAAGTGACCAATCCGGTTGTTGCGCCGCATGCGCCCGCAATCCCTTCCCCCTCCTACCTCTAACCTCCCCCCGCCCCCATCACTGTTGCAGCGCCGCAGCCTTACCGCGATTCCGCCGACTGCCCGCAAACCACCGCCCGGCGCGACATTTGATCAATTGATCAAATGTCGCCGCCATCTTCATCAATTGATAGAGCTATGGCGCGGGCATCGCTTCGGGTAAACGCGCAAGCCGGTCCGGCAAGATTCCCAGGATCCCTTGTGCCGTCGTGATTTGCATCCGCTGGCACGCTCTTCGCAATAGAGGCCATACAAGCCAAGCGAAGGAGCAGCGCCATGATCAACCAGTCGGTCCCCTTGTTTGAAGCCACGCCCCGCTACGTCCGCGTCGGCGGTCGCACGCCGGAAGGCTTCGTGCAGTTTGCCTTCAGCGTGTCCGACCCGGAGCTCAACGTCGAGCTGATCATGCCCGAGCCGATGTTCGAGGCTTTTTGCAGCGTCAACCACGTGCGCTTCCTGCCCCCGGAAACTCCGGTGGCCGGCCAGGACGACTGAGCACGCCAAGCCCCGCGCACCCGTTCCCCCCACATAAAAAACAGCAAGACCCAGGAGACCAAAGCGATGCAAGTCGACATTAAGACCCAGCAGATCCAGCCGCTGCGCCAGACCTACGGCCACGTGGCCCGCCGCTTCGGCGACAAGCCCGCCTCGCGCTACCAGGAGGCAACCTACGACGTGCAGTCGGAGGTCAATTTCCACTACCGCCCGACCTGGGATCCGCAGCACGAGATCTACGACAAGCGCCGCACCGCCATCGTGATGAAAGACTGGTACGCGCTCAAGGACCCGCGCCAGTACTTCTACGGCGCTTACGTGACGGCGCGCGGCCGCCAGCAGGACGCCACCGAGAAGAGCTTCGCCTTCGTGGAGAAGCGCGGCTTGCTGCAGGCGCTGCCCGCCGAATGGCAGGACCGCCTGGCCGACGGCCTGCTGCCGCTGCGCCATGTGGAGTGGGGCGCCAACATGAACAACTTCTATTGCGCCGACTACGGCTGGGGCACGGCCATCACGCAGGCCTGCACCTACTGCGCGATGGACCGTCTCGGCATTGCCCAGTACCTGACGCGCATCGGCATGCTGCTCGACGGCAATACCGGCGTGGCGCTGGAGCGCGCCAAGGTGGCCTGGATGGAGAGCGCCGCGTGGCAGCCGATGCGCCGGCTGGTCGAGCGCAGCTTCGTGATCGAGGACTGGTTCGAGACCTTCGTTACCCAGAACCTGGTGCTCGACGGCCTGCTTTACCCGATGGTGTACCAGCACGCCGACGCCGCCATCGTCCGCGGCTGCGGCACGGGGCTGGCGGTGCTGACCGAGTTCATGAACGACTGGCGTGAAGAGCATGCGCGCTGGGTCGACTCGGTGGTGCAAACCGCCGCTGCCGAATCCGACGCCAACCGCGTGCTGCTGTCCGGCTGGGCCCGCGCCGCGCGCACGCAGGTGGCCGAGGCGCTGGTGCCGGTGGCCGACACCTTGCTGGGCGAGGGTGGCGAGCAGGTGATCGCGCTGTGCCTGGAGCAGTTCGACGTACGCCTGAACAAGCTTGGCCTTGCCGCCTGAGGAGCCCGCCATGACCGCCAACGTCTATATCGCGCTGCAAAGCAACGACGACACCCGTCCCATCATCGAAGCCATCACCGAGGCCAACCCGCACGCCGTGGTGTCGCAGTTTCCCGCCATGGTGAAGATCGATGCGCCGGGCCACCTGACCATCGTGCGCGAACTGGTGTCGGAAAAGCTCGGCCGCGAGTGGGACCTGCAGGAGATCCACCTGAACCTGATTTCGCTGTCGGGAAACATCGACGAAGACGACGACGCCTTCACCCTGCACTGGAACGCCTGAGACGGCCCGCCCACCGCAAAGAAAAACGGAGACAGAACACCATGGACGCACGCAAGAAGCTGAACCTGCGGGAAAAATACGCGACGATGACCCGCGACCTCGGCTGGGAAACCACCTACGAGCCGATGGACAAGGTCTTTCCCTACGACAAGTACGAGGGCATCAAGATCCACGACTGGGACAAGTGGGAAGACCCGTTCCGCATGACCATGGACGCCTACTGGAAATACCAGTCGGAGAAGGAGCGCAAGCTGTACGCCATCATCGACTCCTTCGTGCAGAACAATGGCCACCTCAACGTCTCGGACCCGCGCTATCTGAATGCGCTGCGCCTGTTCCTGACCGGCGTGACCCCGCTGGAATACGCGGCGCACCGCGGCTACGCCCATCTCGGGCGGCACTTCCGCGGCGCCGGTGCGCGGGTCGCGGCGCAGATGCAGTCGATCGACGAGCTGCGCCATGCCCAGACCCAGATGCACACGCTGTCGGTCTACAACAAGTACTTCAACGGCTTCGGCGAGTGGCAGCACATGCACGACCGGGTCTGGTACCTGTCCGTGCCCAAGTCCTATTTCGAGGACGCCATGAGCGCGGGGCCGTTCGAGTTCATCACCGCGATCTCGTTCTCCTTCGAATATGTGCTGACCAACCTGCTGTTCATGCCCTTCATGTCGGGCGCGGCCTACAACGGCGATATGGCTACGGTGACGTTCGGCTTCTCCGCGCAGTCCGACGAATCGCGCCATATGACGCTGGGCCTTGAGGTGGTGAAGTTCCTGTGCCAGCAGGACCCGGACAATATCCCGATCCTGCAGAAGTGGCTGGACAAATGGTTCTGGCGCGGTTTCCGCCTGCTCACGCTGGTCGGCATGATGATGGACTACATGCTGCCCAAGCGCGTGATGTCGTGGGCCGAAGCCTGGGAGATGTACTTCGAGCAGGCCGGCGGCGCGCTGTTCAAGGACCTGGAGCGCTACGGCCTGCGCATGCCCAAGTACCACGAGGTGGCCACCAAGACCAAGGACCGCATCACCCACGAGGCCTGGGGCACCTTCTACAACTACGCCGCCGCGGCCGGCTTCCATACCTGGGTGCCCAAGCAGGACGAAATGGCCTGGCTGACGGAGAAGTATCCCGACACCTTCGCGCGCTACTACAAGCCGCGTCTCGACTACTGGCTGGAGCGCCAGCAGGAAGGCGAGCGCTTCTATAACGGAACGCTGCCCATGCTGTGCCAGACCTGCCAGATCCCGATGGTGTTCTCGGAGCCTGACGATCCCACCCAGACCTGCTACCGCGAGAGCACCTACCACGGCATGCAGTTTCACTTCTGCTCGGACGGCTGCAAGGACATCTTCGACGGCGAGCCGCAGAAGTACGCCCAGGCCTGGCTGCCCGTGCACCAGATTTACCAGGGCAATTGCGGCGGCGCCTCGCTGGACGATGTGCTCAAGTGGTACCGCATCAACGTCGGCGCGGACAACCTCGATTTCGAAGGGTCGCAGGATCAGAAGAACTGGAACACCTGGAAGGGCGTGCCCGACACGGCGGCCTGAGCGCGCAACCGACAAGAGACAGAAGATAAGGAGACCACCATGTCCGTCGTATCCATTGGCCCCTACGAGTTCGAACCGGCCGATCGCGAGGCCGTGTTCCACGGCAACCGCCTGCTGTACATCGGCTGGGACCGCCACCTGCTGTTCTGCGCGCCGCATTGCCTGCCTTTTCCGCCGTCGATGCGTTTGCGCGATGTCGTGGAGAACGTGCTACCCGGCGTGTACGGCTACCACCCCGACTTTGCCCGCATCGACTGGAGCCGCGTGGAATGGCTGCGCGGCAACGCGCCCTGGCAGCCGGACCTGGACCGCACGCTGGAAGAGAACGGCCTGGGCCACAAGGCAGTAATCCGCTTCCGCACGCCGGGGCTGGACGGCATCGACGGCAGTTGCAGCTAAGCCGGCGCCGTGGCTGGAACGATCAGAAGGACTAGTAGGCTAGTAGGAGACACAAGATGTATTCCCTGACCATTGAACCGATCGGGCAGACCATCCCGATCGCGCCCGGCCAGACCGTGCTGGATGCCTGCCTGCGCAACGGTGTGTGGCTGCCGCACGCCTGCTGCCACGGCCTGTGCGCCACCTGCAAGGTGCAGGTGGTGGAGGGCGAGTTCGAGCATGGCGAAGCGTCCAGCTTCGCCCTGATGGACTTCGAGCGCGACGGCGGCCAGTGCCTGGCTTGCTGCGCCACCGCGCAGTCCGACATGGTGATCGAGGCCGACATCGAGGAGGATGCCGACTCGCTCGGGCTGCCGCTGGCGGACTACCGCGCCGAAGTGGTGGAGACCCGCGCGCTGACGCCCACCATCCGCGGCATCTGGCTGCGCGTGAAGGACGGCAATGCCGCCGCCTTCCAGGCCGGCCAGTACCTCAACCTGCGGGTGCCCGGCTGCGAACAGCCGCGCGCCTTCTCGCTGGCCAACCGTCCGGGTGACGACCTGGTGGAACTGCATGTGCGTCGCGTGGAAGGCGGCCAGGCTACGGCCTACCTGCACGAGCAGCTCGCGGTGGGCGATGAGCTTGGTTTCTCGGCGCCCTACGGCCGTTTCTTCGTACGCAAGTCCGCGCAGGTGCCGATGCTGTTCCTGGCGGGCGGTTCCGGTCTGTCCAGCCCGCGCGCGATGATCCTGGACATGCTGGCTGCCGGCGAGACCTTGCCGATCACGCTGGTGCAAGGCGCGCGCAATCGCGCGGAGCTGTACTACGACGAGGCGTTCCGCGCACTGGCCGACGCGCATCCGAATTTCCGCTATGTGCCGGCGCTATCCGACGAACCGGCCGGCAGTGGCTGGGATGGCGCGCGCGGCTACGTGCATGACGTTCTGCACGGGCTTTACGCCAATGGCGCCACCGCTGACTTCCGGGGGCACAAGGCCTACCTGTGCGGACCGCCACCGATGATCGAAGCCTGCATCCGCACGCTGATGCAGGGCCGGTTGTTCGAGGAGGACATCCACACCGAGAAGTTCATCTCCGCCGGCGATGCGCAGAACAGCGCGCGCAGCCCGCTGTTCAAGATCTGAAGGAGAGGGCGCCATGCATACCGTGGAGATTGCGGGAAGCGGCCAGCGCTATCCGTGCGCGCCGGAGCAGAACCTGTTGCGCGCGATGGAAGCGCTTGGCAAGCGCGGCATACCCGCCGGCTGCCGTGGCGGCGGCTGCGGGGTTTGCAAGGTGCGCATCGAGGCCGGCCGCTACCGCACCGGCAAGATGAGCCGGGCCTGCCTGTCGGCCGAGGAGGAGGGCAGTGGCCTGGTGCTGGCGTGCAAGGCCTATCCGGACAGCGATATCCGCCTGCGGCCGGTGGCGCTGCTGCAGCGCTGCCTGGACCGGCAGCGGGAGCGGCGGGAGGCACAGGAAGCGAAGGAATCAACGTAGCAAGCTTGCAGCAAAACGTAGCAATAAAAAAGATGGACCGATAACCCCATCATCAAGGAGACCGTCATGGCATTGACAGGCGTATTGCGCCCCGGGCACGTGGCATTGCGCGTGCTGGAACTCGAACCGGCGCTGAAACACTACACCGAAGTACTCGGACTGATCGAAACCGCGCGCGACGACAAAGGGCGCGTCTACCTGAAGGCCTGGGACGAGCACGACCACCACAGCGTGGTGCTGCGCGAGGCCGACAGCCCGGGCATGGACTACATGGGTTTCCGCGTCGATAGCGGCCGCACGCTGGAACGGCTGGCGCGGGAGGTGGAGCAGTCCGGCCTCGCATCGGATTTCCGGTGGATTCCTGCCGGCGAGCATCCGCATACCGGCGTGCGCTTCCGTTTCACCATTCCCACCGGCCATCCGATCGAGCTCTTCGCCGACAAGGACAAGCTGGGCTGCCTGACCGGCGACAGCAACCCGGACCCGTGGCCGGACGACCTGCGCGGCATGGCGCCCAGCCGCTTCGATCATTGCTTGCTGTATGGCGACGATCTGGATGGCACCGTCAGGCTGTTCCGCGACGTGCTTGGCTTCACGCTGGCCGAGCAGGTGGTGGCCGGCCCGGACAAGATGATGATCGGCGCTTTCCTGACCTGTTCCAACAAGGCGCATGACATTGCGTTCATTCGTCATGCCGAGAAGAACAAGTTCCATCACGCGTCGTTCAACCTGGACAACTGGGGCGAGGTGCTGAAGGCCGCCGACATCATTTCCAAGAAGGATGTGTCGCTCGATATCGGGCCGACGCGGCATGGCATTACGCGCGGCGCCACCATCTACTTCTTTGACCCTTCTGGCAACCGGAATGAGGTCTTCTCCGGCGGGTATATCCACTATCCGGACAAGCCGACCATCACCTGGACCGACAACGAACTGGGCCGGGCGATCTTCTATCACGACCGGAAGCTGAACGATGCGTTCCTGAGTGTATTGACCTGATTCCCGGCGTAGCGTCACGGCCGATGCCAAGTGTTTTCTCCCCTTTCCCGCTTGCGGGAGAGGGGAGAAAGGCGAATCACCAGCAAGATGCGGCGCACGCTGCCGCAACCAGCGAGACAACATGAAAGAGTTCAAGAACTTCATCAACGGCGAATGGGTGGCCACCAACCGCCAGTTCGACGACCGCAACCCGGTCGACAACAGCCTGATCGCCCGTGTGCACGAAGCCGGGCAGGCCGAGGTCGATGCCGCGGTCGCAGCGGCAAGGCAAGCGCTGAAAGGCCCTTGGGGCAAGATGACCGTGGCACGGCGTGTCGAGATACTGCACGCCGTAGCGGACGGCATCAACCGCCGCTTCGACGATTTCCTGCAAGCCGAGATCGCCGACACGGGCAAGCCGCTGTCCCTCGCCAGCCATATCGATATCCCGCGCGGCGCGGCCAACTTCAAGGTCTTCGCCGACCTGATCAAGAATGTGCCGACCGAGAGCTTCGCCATGGCCACGCCGGACGGCGGCGAGGCCATCAACTACGCGGTGCGCTCGCCGCGCGGCGTGATCGGTGTGGTGTGCCCGTGGAACCTGCCGCTGCTGCTGATGACCTGGAAGGTCGGCCCGGCGCTGGCATGCGGCAATACAGTCGTGGTCAAGCCGTCCGAGGAAACCCCCGCCACCGCCACGCTGCTGGGCGAAGTGATGAACGAGGCCGGTGTGCCGCCGGGCGTCTATAACGTGGTCCACGGCTTCGGCCCGGATTCCGCCGGGGCCTTCCTGAGCGCGCACCCGCATGTGAACGGCATCACGTTTACCGGCGAGACCCGTACCGGCGAGGCCATCATGAGAGCCGCCGCCAATGGCGTGCGCCCCGTCTCGTTCGAACTGGGCGGCAAGAACGCCGGCATCGTGTTCGCCGACGCGGACTTCGACAAGGCAGTCGCCGGCATCACCCGCTCGGCCTTCGAGAACAGCGGCCAGGTTTGCCTGGGCACCGAGCGCGTCTACGTGCAGCGGCCCATCTTCGAGCGCTTCGTCGCGGCGCTCAAGGCCAGGGCCGAGGGCTTGCGCATTGGCCGACCGGGCGACGAGGGCGTGAACATGGGCCCGCTGGTGTCGCTGGAGCATCGCGCCAAGGTGCTGTCCTACTACAAGAAGGCGGCGGAGGCGGGCGCCACCGTGGTCACTGGCGGCGGCGTGCCCGAGATGCCCGGCGCGCTGGCCGAAGGCGCCTGGGTGCAGCCCACCATCTGGACCGGGCTGCCCGAGGATGCGGCCGTGATCCGCGAGGAGATCTTCGGCCCCTGCTGCCATATCGCGCCGTTCGATACCGAGGAAGAAGTGATCCACCTTGCCAACGACACGCCTTACGGCCTGGCCGCCACGGTGTGGACATCCAACTTGGGCACCGCCCACCGCATGGGTAGCGCCCTGGACGTCGGCATATGTTGGATCAACGCCTGGTTCCTGCGCGACCTGCGCACCGCCTTTGGCGGCGCCAAGCAATCCGGCATCGGCCGCGAGGGCGGGGTGCATTCGCTGGAGTTCTATACCGAGCTGCGCAATGTGTGCGTGAAACTGTGAGCCAGTCCATGAAACCCGAACAAATCCTCGACATCGGCGCCAGCCTGCACCACGCGCTGTCCACGCGGCAGGCCGTCGCGCCGCTGACCGGGAGCTACCCCGAGCTGTCCATCGATGATGCCTACCGCATCCAGCTCGCCATGGTGCAGCACCGACTGGACGCCGGCGAGCACGTGATCGGCAAGAAGATCGGCGTGACCAGCCGGGTGGTGATGGACATGCTCGATGTGCGCCAGCCGGACTTCGGGCACCTGCTGTCCGGCATGGTCTACGCCGATGGCGCGGCCATTGCCGCCGATACGCTGATCGCGCCCAAGGCCGAAGGCGAGATCGCCTTCGTGCTCAAGGAAGACCTGGAAGGCCCGGGCGTGACCAATGCCGATGTGCTGCGCGCCACCGCCTACGTGCTGCCGTGCTTCGAGATCGTCGACTCGCGCATCCGCGACTGGAAGATCCGCATCCAGGACACGGTGGCGGACAACGCGTCCTCGGGCGTATTCGTGCTGGGCGATGCGGCGGTGGACCCGCGCGGCCTCGATCTCGGCACGGTCGGCATGACGCTGGAGAAGAACGGCGAGATCGTCGCCACCGGCGCGGGCGCCGCCGCGCTCGGCCATCCGGCCAACGCCGTGGCGTGGCTGGCCAATACGCTGGGCCGCCTCGGCATCAGGCTGAAGAAGGGCGAGGTAATCCTGTCCGGCTCGCTCGCCGCGATGGTGCCGGTCAAGGCCGGCGACCAGCTTCGCATCAGCCTGGGCGGCATCGGCTCGGCC
Organism: Cupriavidus sp. 05L310; assembly: GCF_056398185.1. Classification (NCBI taxonomy): domain Bacteria; kingdom Pseudomonadati; phylum Pseudomonadota; class Betaproteobacteria; order Burkholderiales; family Burkholderiaceae; genus Cupriavidus; species Cupriavidus sp. 05L310. The sequence continues at coordinate 157,119 of NZ_JBFTOX010000005.1, read as the reverse complement.
GGTGTGCGCTTCATTTGAACGGACCCCAGATCTGGATAAGCAGCCCGGGACATCGCCATGAAACTCACCCAAGACATCATCCAGCAGCTCGCCGAGCACCTGGAAAACGCCGAGCTCAATCGTGAGCCCGTGCGCAAGATCACCGACACCCATCCCGACATGGACTGGGATGACGCCTATGCCATCCAGGACGCGATCCGGGCACGCAAGGAAGCGCGCGGCACCCGCATCGCCGGCCTCAAGATGGGGCTGACCTCCTTCGCCAAGATGCGCCAGATGGGCGTGACCGAACCGGTCTACGGCTTCCTGACCGACTACGGCGCCTGCATGGACGGCGGCGCCATCGATACCGCATCGCTGATCCATCCCAAGGTGGAAGCCGAGATCGCCTTCGTCCTCAAGCATCCGCTCAAGGGGCCGGGTTGCCATATCGGCGACGTGCTGGCCGCCACCGATTTCGTGCTGCCCGCGGTGGAGGTGATCGACTCGCGCTACGAGAACTTCCGTTTCGACTTGAAGAGCGTGATCGCGGACAACACTTCGTCGGCCCGCTTCGTGGCGGGCGGCACGCATTGCAGCGCGCAAGGCATCGACCTGAAGAACCTCGGCGTGGTGCTGGAGAAGAACGGCGAAGTGGTCGCCACGGCGGCCGGCGCGGCGGTGCTGGGCCATCCGGCCAGCAGCGTGGCCATGCTGGCGAACATGCTCGGTGCGCGTGGGCGCGAGCTGCCGGCGGGCGTCTTCATCATGACCGGCGGCGTGACCGAGGCCATCGCGGTGGCGGCCGGTGACAACATCACGGTGCGCTACCAGCATCTCGGCGCTGTATCGATGCGCTTCGTCTGATGCGCCAGGCCAGCGTGATGGTGGCGCTGTACGATATTGCCCACTCAACCCACACAGCAGGAGAAGAGCCATGCCCATCATGCAAGTGTTTCTGATCGAAGGCCGGACCGAAGAACAAAAGGCCCGCCTGATCAGCGCGCTGACGGACGCCGCCGTGGAATCGATCGGTGCGCCGATCGAGAGCGTGCGCGTGATGATCACCGAGGTGCCCAAGACGCAGTTTGGCATCGCGGGCAAGACAGCGAAGGAACTCGGCCGCTGAGGGAGCGGCATACGGAATGCCTGGCGGCACTGGACTGCCCGGGCACGGAGACAACATGGACATGAAAGCAGGCGCCGGCGGCAGCCATCCGCCCGGCAAGCACAAGGTAGCCATCATCGGTTCGGGCAACATCGGCACGGACCTGATGATCAAGGTAATGCGCCACGGCCGGCATCTGGAGATGGGTGCCATGGTCGGCATCGACGCCGCGTCGGACGGCCTGGCCCGGGCCGCGCGGCTGGGCGTGCCCACCACGGCCGAGGGCATCGAAGGCCTGGTGAGGATGGACGGATTCGGCGAGATCCGCATCGCCTTCGATGCCACCTCTGCCGGCGCGCATTCGCACCACAACAAGATCCTGCAGCAGCACGGCATCCAGGTGATCGACCTGACCCCGGCCGCGATCGGGCCTTACGTTGTGCCGGTGGTCAACCTGGACCAGCAGCTCGGCGCCAGCAATATCAATATGGTCACCTGCGGCGGCCAGGCCACCATCCCGATGGTGGCGGCGGTATCGCGCGTGGCGAAGGTGCACTATGCCGAGATCGTCGCGTCCATCTCCAGCAGGTCGGCCGGGCCGGGCACGCGCGCCAATATCGATGAGTTCACCGAGACCACCAGCCAGGCGATCTGCTCGGTAGGCGGCGCGGCGCGCGGCAAGGCCATCATTGTGCTGAACCCGGCGGAGCCGCCGCTGATGATGCGCGACACGGTGTTTACGCTATCCGAGAACGCCGACGAAGCGGCGATGGAAGCCAGCGTGGAAGCCATGGCGAAGGCGGTGCAGGCCTATGTGCCCGGCTACCGGCTCAAGCAGCGCGTGCAGTTCGAGCGCATCGATCCGTCCGCGCCGTTGAACATCCCGGGGCTGGGGCCGATGAGCGGGCTAAAGACATCGATTTTCCTCGAAGTGGAAGGCGCCGCCCACTACCTGCCCGCTTATGCCGGCAACCTCGACATCATGACCAGCGCCGCGCTCGCCTGCGCCGAGCGCCTGGCGGAAACCCGGCTGGCCGCGTAAGCGGCGGGCGCACGGAGACAACACATGACCCAGCAAGCCACGCAGAAGAAACTCTATATCTCGGATGTCACGCTGCGCGACGGCAGCCACGCCATCCGCCACCAGTACAGCCTGGACGACGTGCGCCGCATCGCGGCGGCGCTGGACGCGGCCAGGGTGGATTCGATCGAAGTCGCGCACGGCGATGGCCTGGCCGGCTCCAGCTTCAACTACGGCTTCGGCGCGCATACCGATCTCGAATGGATCGCCGCCGCGGCCGAAACGGTACGCCATGCAAAGGTCGCCACCCTGCTGCTGCCCGGCGTGGGCACCGTGCACGACCTGCGCGCCGCGTACGACGCCGGCGCGCGCGTGGTGCGGGTTGCCACGCACTGTACCGAGGCCGATGTCTCGCGCCAGCATATCGAGTACGCGCGCGAACTCGGCATGGACACGGTGGGCTTCCTGATGATGAGCCACATGACCACGCCCGCCGCGCTGGCGCAGCAAGCCAGGTTGATGGAAAGCTATGGCGCGCAGACTGTCTATGTGGTGGATTCCGGCGGCGCGCTCAATATGAACGACGTGCGCGACCGCTTCCGCGCCTTCAAGGATGTGCTCAAGCCGGAAACCCAGACCGGCATGCACGCGCACCACAACCTGAGCCTGGGCGTGGCCAACTCCATCGTCGCCGTGGAGGAGGGGTGCGACCGCGTCGACGCCAGCCTGGCCGGCATGGGCGCGGGCGCCGGCAACGCGCCGCTGGAGGTATTCATCGCCGCGGCGAGCAGGCTGGGCTGGCACCATGGCTGCGACCTCTACACGCTGATGGATGCCGCCGACGAGATCGTGCGCCCGCTGCAGGACCGCCCGGTGCGGGTGGATCGCGAGACGCTGGCGCTGGGCTATGCCGGCGTCTATTCCAGCTTCCTGCGCCATGCCGAGGCCGCGGCCGCGCGTTATGCGCTGAAGACCGTCGACATCCTGGTGGAACTGGGCAAGCGCCGCATGGTGGGCGGCCAGGAAGACATGATCGTCGATGTGGCGCTGGATCTGGTGGCGCGGCGCGAGGCGGGAGCAACGCGGATCGCGGCGTAAGGCAGGGCGCCCGCGTCGGGCGCGGGCGCCGCTTCCCTCAAGCCTGCGCCGGTTCCTCCTCCACCCTCGTCATCCGCCGTATCGCCTGCGGCGGCTGCCCGAATGCCCGCAGGAACGCCCGCCGCATCCGCTCGCGATCGCCGAAACCGGTCTCGCGCGCCACCACGTCGACCGGGTGCCGGCCGGACTCCATCATCAGCCGCGCGGCTTCGATGCGCAGGTGTTCCACCGCCTTGGCCGGGGTTTGCCCGGTCTCCTCGCGGAAGGCGCGGCTGAACTGGCGGGGGCTGAGGTTCGCGGCGTTGGCCAGTTGCTCGACCGACAAGCCTTCATGCAGGTTTTGCCGGGCAAAGGCGAGGGCGGACTGGATGCGATCGGATTTGGGTTCGAGTTCCAGCAGCGCGGAGAACTGCGATTGCCCGCCGGCGCGGCGGTGATAGACCACGAGCTTGCGCGCCACCTGGCGCGCGATCACGGCGCCGGCATCCTTCTCGACCAGCGCGAGCGCCAGGTCGATGCAGGCGGTCATGCCTGCCGAGGTCCACACCGGCCCGTCGATGATGAAAATGCGGTCTTCCTCCACGCTGACCCCGGGATAGGCACGCCGCAACCGGGCCGCATAGAACCAGTGGGTGGTGGCGCGGCGGCCGTCGAGCAGGCCCGCTTCGGCAAGGTTGAACGCGCCGGTGCAGGTGGCGCAGACGCGCCGGGTGGAAGTTGCCGCTTGCCGGAGGAACGCCACCAGGCCCGGCGACGCGGGCTGGATATCGTTGTCGCCGACTACCAGCAGGGTATCGAACGCCTCATCGCCGAATGGCTCGGTAGTAACCGAAAAGCCGGCCGAGGTGGCTACCGGGCCGCCATGCTCGGACAGCAGGCGGACGTCGTAGAGGGCCTTGCCGGCGGTGCGGTTGGCGAACTCCAGGACCGTGGTGACGCCCAGGTTCATGACCTGGAACCCAGGATAAAGGACGATTCCGATACGTAGCATGGCGAATCCCGACGATGGCGGAAAAGGTGGCATCTATGACATTGATGCCACTGGATTATGCACCTAATCTTCGTTCCGTGAGGGCCGGCATGGGGCCGGCAGCAGCATCGGAGAACGAACATGGCAGCAACCACAGCAACCACAGCAACCACGCTGCATCGCGGCACGGCCTTGATTACCGGGGCATCCTCGGGGATCGGCGCCGTCTACGCGGACCGGCTTGCCCGGCGCGGCTACGACCTGATCCTGGTCGCACGCAACCGCGAACGGCTCGCCAGGCTGGCCGGCCGCCTGACCAGCGAGACCGGGCGCTCCGTCGAGGTCGTGACCGCGGACCTTGGCGCGGACGCCGACGTCGGCCGCCTTGAGACGCTGCTGCGCACCGACGCCAGCATCACATTGCTGGTCAACAATGCGGGCATTGGCGCCGCCGGTCCGTTGCTCGAGTCAGATGCCGCCAAGATGCAGGCGATGATTGCACTCAATGTCACGGCGCTGACCCGGCTGACCTACGCCGCCGCGCATGGACTCGTGGCCCGCGGCAGGGGGACGATCATCAACATTGCGTCGATCGTGGCGGTGGCGCCCGAGTTGCTCAACGGCGTGTACGGCGGATCAAAGGCCTTTGTGCTGGCCTTTACGCAGTCGCTCCAGCACGAGCTGGCGGACAAGGGGGTGCGGGTGCAGGCTGTGCTGCCCGGCGCGATCCGCACGGAGTTTTGGGATGTGGCCGGGAAGCCGGTGGAGAGCCTGCCGCAAGGGTGGGTGATGAGCGCGGACGACCTGGTCGACGCGGCCCTGTCCGGGCTGGACCAGGGCGAAGTGGTGACGCTGCCGTCTCTGCCGGACGCGGCCGACTGGGACGCCTTCGAGGCCGCCCGCGCGGCGCTGGGGCCGAACCTGTCGCGCAGCGTGCCGGCGGCGCGCTTCAAGGTGGCTGCGGCAAGCTGAGGCTGACGGTGGCCGGGACGCAAGCTTCAGTGGCTGGCGTCCCGAAAGCTCAGGCGCGCCGCCACACCGGGGACTCCGCCACCACCACCTTGCGCGGCAGGATCTTCTGGCTGGTGAAGGCATCCGCAATGCGCTGCTGCTCGTCGAGCGATGCCGCGTCCACGGTCTGCACCTGGTAGGTCCGGCGGCGGTTGGCGGCTTCCACGGTGGGTGCGTCCAGGCCAATCAGCGGTGCTTGCCATTGCGCGGCGACGGCGGGGTTTTGCTTGATCCATTCGCCGGCGCGGCGCAGCTCATCGTAGACCACCGCCAGCACGTCCGCATGCCGCTGCGCATAGGGCGTGGCGGCCAGGTAGAAGCGCCGGTAACTCGACAGGCCCTTGCCGTCGCGCAGGATGCGGGCGTTGGCCTGGCGTTGCACGGCTGCCAGGAAAGGGTCCCAGATCACCCAGGCCGCCACGCTCCCGCGCTCGAAGGCGGCGCGCGCGTCGGCCGGGCTCAGGTAGGCGGGCTCGATGTCGCGGATCGACAGGCCCGCGCTGGCCAGGGCTTCGAGCAGCAGGTAATGCGCGCCCGCCCCCTTGGCAAAAGCGATGCGCTGGCCCTTGAGCTGCGCGATTTCCCTGATCGGCGAATCCTGCCGCACCACGATCGCCTGCGCCTCGGGCGAGGGCGTCTCGATGGCGTAGTAGGTCAGGTTGGCGCCGGCAGCGAGCGCGAAGGGCGGCACCGCGTCGGCCACGTCGGCGCTCAGGTCGAGATTGCCGATATTGAGCGACTCCAGCAGCGGCAGCCCGGAGGTGAATTCATACCATTGCACCGACGCGCCCAGTGGCGCCAGTGCCTTCTCCAGCGTCTCGCGCGATTTCAGCAGGATCATCAGCGTGGACGATTTCTGGAAGCCGATGTGTAGCGTGTGTTTTTGCGCCTGCGCCTGCGCGCGCGCGGGCAAGGCCAGGCCGAATGTCGCTGCGGTGCCCGCGGTGGCCAGGCTGCCCACCACGATTTGCCGGCGCCGCCTGTCGAATGCCCTTGTCAACTTTGTCATTGTCGCTCTCCCCGTGTGTTCCGCCGACTCCATCATCAGCACAAGAGCGTAGGGCATGGCACGGGGGCGGGGAACGAAGAATGCCGCAGTTGCTTATGCGGGGAGGTGTGGATAAGCCGGCGCCGGTGCGTGCCGATGTGCATGATGGCGCGTCAAAGAAAGGTCCAATGAATATCGGCTGGGTCGAGTGCGTTAGACTTCATCAAGCTCGACGCTGTGATTCTGATATCTACTAGGTCCTTTCGCAGAGAATCCCATATGAAACCGACCAAAGCATGTCCTGTCGTGCTGAGAACAGCGCAGAACCGCCTTGAGATCCTGGCATTTGAGCACCCCCTGGCCGGTCTACAGATTATCAAGGGCACTATCGAGGCCGAAGAACATCCCGCGGATGCCGCCGTCCGCGAACTGTGCGAAGAGTCTGGTGTAAATGGAGTGGCTACGGTCGACTTGGGCTTATGGCAATCCGGTTACGAACACCAGATATGGTCTCTGCACATCTGTGAGGCGACCCGTTCGCTACCGAACAATTGGGTGCATCACGCAAAGGACGATGGCGGTCATGACTTCAGATTTTTTTGGCATCCGTTAGGTCACGCTCCATCGGATCGGTGGCATTGGCTGTTCAGAAATGCACTCTCGACCATTGAAATGCGACTCGCAGAGCTTGTATAGCATCGGACCAACTTCCGCTTAGCGTCGTTTTGAGACCCTCACCCCATCACGCAGATCGGCGAAGAGCCAAAAAAAAGAGCCCCGCATGGGGGCTCCCTGGCAGCGCCGCGCCATCGGTGCGCGGCCTGGCTTAGCGCTGGTACGCCGGAGGCAGGAAGCCGGCAAAACGCTGCTGCGTGGTGGCCTTGAACTCCGGCGACTGGTACGCGTCGCGGATGTCCTTGACGAACGGCTTGCCGGTGTCGGCGGTGCGCACGGCAACCAGGTTCATGTAGTAGTCGGGGATCTTCTCCAGGCTCAGCGCCTCGGTCAGCTTGAGGCCCGAGGACAACGCGAAGTTGCCGTTGACGAAGGCATAGTCCACGTCGTCGAGCGAGCGCGGCAGTTGCGCGGCTTCGAGCTGGATCAGCTTGAGCTTGTTCGGATTCCCTTCGATATCGCGCTCGCTGGCACGGATCGGGTCCGTGCCGGCCTTCAGCGTGATCCAGCCGATCTGCTGCAGCATGGCGATGGCGCGCGCCAGGTTGGACGGATCGTTGGGCAGCGACACCGAAGCGCCCGGCTTCACTTCCGTCAGCGACTTGTGCTTGCGGCTATAGATGCCGATCGGCGCGGTGGGCACCTGGATGACTTCGGACAGTTGCAGCTTGCGGTCGCCGGAGAACTTCTTCAGGTAGGCCACGTGCTGAAACGCGTTGGCGTCGATGGCGCCATCGGCCAGCGCCAGGTTGGGCTGCACGTAGTCGCTGAATTCAACGATGGTGACCTTGTAGCCCTTCTTTTCCAGCAGGGGCTTGATGCCGTAGCGGATCTGGTCGGAGTACGGACCGGCGGTGGCGCCGAAGCGGATTTCCTTCTTGTCCGGATCGGCCGCGCCGGCCGTCTGGATAACGCCAAGCGCGAGCACCGCGGCAATCAGTCGAATCCCGAAACCCATCTTCATCTAAAGCTCCCCTTATTGGATTATGTGCATCGTGGCGTGCCGGCGTGGCGCCAACAAGCAGGCCATTGTAGGGAAGTTGATACGTTCAAGGAACGAGTAAATGTGCATGGTCATATAACGCTGGTGCATAAGCAAGGATTGCGATTCCAGGCGCTTTGTACAGGCATCGGTTATTGCGCTGCGGAATATGCATATGGCAATTGCATCGTTGCGGGATAACCCGGATTGCGGCTAGTATTGAGACGTCTCCTCCGTTCCCCCCAAGGGAATTGGGTTTGCGCCCGCTTAACCTGCGGGCGTTTTTATTTGGGTCACTGCATGCACGGCGCCGGTTTTATTGAGGCGGCGGAAACGATGCTGCGCGACTGGGAGCAAGCGTCGTAGTCTCCGGAGTGACATCAGGACCAACGCGCGGAAACCGGACGGCAGAAAGCTAAAAGGCCGGTGGCACCATGCCACCGGCCTTTTTCGCCAGCGCCGCGCCGCGGCGCTACACACGCAGGACTCAGGCCGCAGCCAGCGCCCGCTCCAGGTCTTCCAGCAGATCGTCGATATGCTCGATGCCGATCGACAGCCGCACCATGTCTTCGCTGACACCGGCGGCCTTCAGTTCCGCCGCGTCGAGCTGACGGTGCGTGGTCGATGCCGGATGCGTTGCCAGCGACTTGGCGTCGCCGATGTTGACCAGGCGCGTGAACAGCTGCAACGCATCGAGGAAGCGTGCACCGGCTTCGCGGCCGCCGCTCTTCAGGCCAAACGACAAAATGCCCGGCCCGCGTCCGCCCAGGTAGCGTTGTACCAGCGCGTGGTCCGGGTGCTCGGGCAGGCCGGCGAAGTTGACCCATTCCACCTTCGGGCTGGCCTTCAGGTGACGCGCCACCGCCAGCGCGTTCTCGGTGATGCGGTCCAGCCGCAGCGCCAGCGTCTCGATGCCTTGCAGGATCAGGAAGGCATTGAACGGCGACAGCGCCGCGCCGGTATTGCGCAGCGGCACCACGCGCGCGCGGCCGATATAGGCGGCGGCGCCGAGCGCTTCGGTGTAGACCACGCCGTGGTAGGACACGTCGGGTTCGTTCAGGCGCTTGAAGCGTGCCTTGTGCTCGGCCCACGGGAACTTGCCGCTGTCGACGATGGCGCCGCCCACGCTGTTGCCATGGCCGCCCAGGTATTTGGTGAGCGAGTGCACGACGATGTCGGCGCCGTGTTCGAAGGGCCGGCACAGGTAGGGCGACGGCACGGTGTTGTCGACGATCAGCGGGATGCCGTGGTGGTGCGCCACCTTGGCAATGGCTTCGATGTCGACGATATTGCCCAGCGGATTTCCCACGGATTCGACGAAGATCGCCTTGGTGCGCGCGTCCACCAGGTCGCCGAAGGCGGCGGGATTGCGGCCGTCGGCAAAGCGGGTCTCGATGCCGGACAGCGGCAGCGTGTGGGCAAACAGGTTGTAGGTGCCGCCGTAGAGCTGGCTGGCCGAGATGATGTTGTCGCCGGCCTCGGCGATGGTCTGGATGGCGTAGGTGATGGCCGCCATGCCGGACGCCAGCGCCAGCGCGCCCACGCCGCCCTCGAGCGCGGCCAGGCGCTGCTCAAGCACGTCGTTGGTGGGATTCATGATGCGGCTGTAGATATTGCCGGGCACCTTGAGGTCGAACAGGTCGGCGCCGTGCTGCGCGTTGTCGAACGCATAGGCCACGGTCTGGTAGATGGGCACGGCCACCGCACGGGTGGTCGGGTCCGGGGAGTAGCCGCCGTGAACGGCAATCGTCTCGATTTTCATGATGTCGTTGTCTTCTTGTTGGAATGATGGCGCTCAGGAGCAGGCATGGTAGCAGTCGTGGCTCCCGCATGTCACCGTGGCGGACCGTGGCCGGGGCCGCCGCGGATCCGCTCAGTGGCTGGCCAGCGGGAAGCTTGCCTGCCAGACGTTGTCCTTCACCTTGACGGCGGTGGGGATCAGTTTTTGCTCATGGAACAGGTCGGCCACCTGCTGCTGGACGGCGACCACCTCCGGCGTTACCGGCGTGGCGCCGTACGGCACGCGCTTGAGCCAGGCTTCGACCACCTGTATGTCCAGGCCCACGGCGGGCGCCAGCAGGGCGGCGGTCTCGCCGGGGTTCTTCACCACCCACAGCCCGGTCGTGCGCAGTTGCTCCAGGATGGCGTTGACGATCTGCGGCTGCGCCTTGACGAAGCCGTTGGCGGCTTCATAGAAGTTGAAGGGCGAGGGCACGCCTTCGTAGTCGGCGATAGTGCGCACCTTCAGCGCCTTTTGCGCCAGCGCGTAGTACGGGTCCCAGACCACCCACGCGTCCACGTTGCCGCTCTCGAAGGCGGCGCGCGCATCGGCCGGCGGCAGGTAGATGGGCTGGATGTCTTGCAGGCTGAGGCCATGCTTCTTCAGCAACTGCACCAGCAGGTAGTTGGAGCTGGAGCCCTTCTGCAGGGCGATGCGCTTGCCCCTGAGATCGGCCACGGAGCGGATGGAGGATTTCTCCGGCACGAACAGCGCCTCGTTGGTCTTGCCACCGGGCTCGGCGCCGACGTAGACGAAGTTGGCGCGCGCGGCCTGGGCGAAGACAGCCGGCGGTGCGCCGGTGTAGCCAAAATCGATGCCGCCGGCGTTGAGCGCTTCGAGCAGTTGCGGGCCGGCGGGGAATTCCTTCCACTCCACCTTGAAGCCGAGCGGGGCGAGCTTTTTCTCCAGCGAGCCCTGGGCCTTTAGCACGGCAAGCAGGCCGGCCTTCTGGTAGCCCACGCGCACGGCCAGGTCGGCGGCATGGCCGGCGGCGGACCAGGACAGCGCGGCGATAGCCAGGGCGCGGCCCGCGAAGGGCAGCCAGCGGCGGAAAGGATGCATTGCGATTTCTCCGGGAAGGGTCTTGGTTTGTCTGCGGCCCTATGGTTGCGAAATCGCGCGGGGAGGGGAACGAAGCTTATTGCATTTGAATAGAACGGCGCCGGGTGATACCCATGAATGTGATCGATGTCACGCTCCGCGTGTGATGGCGCCCCTTCCTGGATTGGTGCAGCTGCTTTCAAGGGTGCGCACCCCTGCGACACCTTGCCGCAGGCAAAATTATCCTGAACTAGTGCGGAGTTGAACGTGGGATGGGCGGAGAAGTTGCATTGTCCGATTTGCTGAACAGTGTGTTCTAGCTCACGGGTTTACCCTCAATGCTGCGATGCGGTAGATTTCGCGCCACGATGTCAGACGTACCGCGACCCTCACCTGAATACCCTGTTTGCCCGCCGGGCGAACATACCGGGCGTCGCCGTGCCGACATCCTCCTGTGTGGACCACCGCAGTCCCACAATGATCCGTCCCACAAGGACCAAGCCAGCCTGCCCCTGATCGGTGCGTCGCCTGGCACACAGGGCGCTTGACCCGGATCTGACCCAGTTTCCCCCAGCCTTAAGCCTGCCGCTTGCTCCCGCATCCGGCAGCAAAACCGCGCCGCGCCGTCGCTGCCGTGGCCAACTCAACCAGTCGTGACATGAAGATACCCAAACTTCCGCGTTGGACGCGGTTACTGCCTTGCGCCGCCCTGCTGCTGGCCGGATGCAACATGACCGTGCTAGATCCGAAGGGCCAGATTGGCGCCGACGTCAAAAACATCATCCTGATCGCGACCTGGCTGATGCTGCTGGTCGTGATTCCGGTGATCGTCCTGGTCTTTACCTTCGCCTGGAAGTACCGCGCCAGCAATAAGTCGGCCCGCTACGAGCCGGACTGGTCGCACTCCACCGGTATCGAAGTGGTGGTGTGGCTGATTCCCTGCCTGATCATCCTGGTGCTGGGCATCATCACGTGGAAGTCCTCTCACGACCTGGACCCTTACAAGCCCATCGAATCCAACGTCAAGCCCGTCACCATCGAGGCCGTGGCGATGAACTGGAAGTGGCTGTTCATTTATCCGGAACTGGGTATCGCCACGGTCAACGAGATCGCGTTCCCGGTCAACACGCCGGTGAACTTCAAGATCACGTCCGATTCGATCATGAACTCCTTCTTCATCCCGCAACTGGGCAGCCAGGTGTACGCCATGGCGGGCATGGAGACCAAGCTGCACCTGATCGCCAACGAGAACGGCATCTTTGACGGCATGTCGGCCAACTACAGCGGCGGCGGCTTCTCCGGCATGAAGTTCAAGGCCAAGGCGGTCTCCAACTACGACTTCGAACAATGGGTCAAGCAGGTCCGCGCTTCGTCGAACCAGCTGACCCTGGCCGACTACAGCGAACTGGCCAAGCCCAGCGAGGCGAATCCCGTGGCGCTCTACGCCAAGGTCGATCCGCAGCTGTACCACGGCATCCTGCACAAGTACATGGACGGCGCAGGCGGCGCGATCGCCGGTAACGGCACGTCGTTCGGTCCTGTCTGCACCTCGCGCAACACCCTTGGCGTGAGCCAGGTGTCCATGGCCGCGCCCGCTACGCCGGCGCCGGGCTCGAATTCCTAGGAGTTAAGATGTTTGGCAAATTGAGTTTGGATGCCATCCCGTTCCACGAGCCCATCATCATGGGCACGTTGTCGATGGTGGCATTGGGTGGGGTGGCGCTATGCGCGCTGATCACCTATTTCGGCAAGTGGAAGTGGTTGTGGAACGACTGGTTCACCTCGGTCGACCATAAGAAGATCGGCATCATGTACACCGTGGTTGCGCTGATCATGCTGCTGCGCGGCTTTGCCGACGCCATCATGATGCGTACCCAGCTGGCCCTGTCCACCAACGGCGCCACCGGCATTTTGCCGCCCGAGCACTACGACCAGATCTTCACCGCCCACGGCGTGATCATGATCTTCTTCGTGGCGATGCCGCTGATGACGGGCCTGATGAACCTGGTGGTGCCGCTGCAGATCGGCGCGCGCGACGTGGCTTTCCCGTTCCTCAACACGCTGAGCTTCTGGCTGTTCGTGGCCGGCGCCATGCTGGTCAACGTCTCCCTGGGCGTTGGCGAGTTCGCGCGTACCGGCTGGCTGGCCTACCCGCCGCTGTCCGGGATTGCGTACAGCCCCGGGGTGGGGGTGGACTACTACCTCTGGAGCTTGCAGATCTCGGGTCTCGGCACCTTGCTGACCGGCGTCAACTTCCTGGTGACCATCCTCAAGATGCGCGCGCCGGGCATGACCCTGATGCGCATGCCGGTGTTCACCTGGACCGCCCTGTGCACCAACGTGCTGATCATCGCCGCTTTCCCGGTGCTGACCGTCACGCTGGGCCTGCTGGGCCTGGACCGCTATCTCGGTATGCACTTCTTTACCAATGAGATGGGCGGCAACGCCATGATGTACGTGAACCTGATCTGGATCTGGGGCCACCCCGAGGTGTACATCCTGATCCTGCCGGCGTTCGGCATCTTCTCGGAAATCATCTCGACGTTCTCGGGCAAGAAGCTGTTCGGCTACAAGGGCATGGTCTACGCGACCAGCGCCATCATGGTGCTGTCGTTCCTGGTCTGGCTGCACCACTTCTTCACGATGGGTTCGGGCGCCAACGTCAACGCGTTCTTCGGCATCACCACGATGATCATCTCCATCCCGACCGGGGTGAAGATCTTCAACTGGCTGTTCACCATGTACCGCGGCCGCGTGCAGATGACCACGCCCGTGCTGTGGACGCTGGGCTTCATGGTCACCTTCGTGATCGGCGGCATGACCGGCGTGCTGATGGCAGTGCCGGCGGCTGACTTCGTGCTGCACAACAGCCTGTTCCTGATCGCCCACTTCCACAACGTGATCATCGGCGGCGTGCTGTTCGGCTACCTGGCCGGCATTACCTACTGGTTCCCCAAGGCGTTCGGCTTCAAGCTTGACGAAGGCCTGGGCAAGTGCGCGTTCTGGTGCTGGATCATCGGCTTCTACCTGGCCTTCATGCCGCTGTACGCGCTGGGCTTCATGGGCATGACCCGCCGTCTGAACCATACCGACAACCCGGCGTGGAACCCGTACCTGTACGTGGCCGTGGTGGGTGCGCTGTTTGTCGGCCTCGGCATCGTGTTCCAGGTCCTGCAGATCGTTGTCAGCGTGCGCCGCCGCAACGAACTGCGCGACGTCACCGGCGATCCCTGGGGTGGCCGTACCCTGGAGTGGGCAACTTCGTCGCCGCCGCCGTTCTACAACTTCGCGCACACCCCGGTGGTGCGTGACCTCGACGCCTTCGCCGACATGAAGGCACGCGGCGAGCTGCCGCAGATGCAGGCGCACTACGAGCAGATCCACATGCCGAAGAACACCGGCGCTGGCTTCTACATCGGTGCCTTCAGCCTGGCGCTCGGCTTCGCCCTGACCTGGCATATCTGGTGGCTGGCGGCGGTTGGCCTGGTGGGCATGATCGTCAGCTTCATCTTCCGCAGCAACGACGACCATATCGACTACTACGTGCCCGCACGTGAAGTCGAGGCGGTTGAGTCGAGCCATTTCCAGCGCATCGCGTCACAGGCCTGAATCGAATCATGACGACTGAAGCTCTACATCGTTATCCCGCGCATGCCGCCGACGCGGCGCATGCCCACTCGCACGACCACGCCCATCACGACACCAGTGCCAACACGGTGTTCGGTTTCTGGGTGTACCTGATGAGCGACTGCATCATCTTCGCCGGACTGTTCGCCGCTTTCGCGGTGCTGCGCGGCGAAGTGGCGGGCGGCCCCTCGGGCAAGGAACTGTTCGAACTGAACTACGTCCTGGTCGAGACCTTCCTGCTGTTGTTCAGCAGCCTGACCTCCGGCATGGCGATGATCGCGCTGCACAACGGCCAGCGCGCCCGCCTGCAGTTCTGGCTCGGCGTGACCTTCCTGCTGGGCGTGGCGTTCATCGGCATGGAAATCAACGAGTTCCATCACATGATCGCCGAAGGCGCGGGTCCGGAACGCAGCGCGTTCCTGTCCTCCTTCTTCACGCTGGTGGGCACCCACGGCCTGCACGTGGCCAGCGGCCTGCTGTGGATGGCCGTGCTGATGTGGCAGATATCCCGCAAGGGCCTGACCGCCACCATGACCAAGCGCCTGGCCTGCTTCGCGCTGTTCTGGCACTTTCTGGACATCGTCTGGATCGGCGTGTTCACCGTGGTCTACCTGATGGGAGCGATGTAATGGAACACAGCAACGTTTCTACCGCCGGCGCGCACGACGCGCATCGCACCACGTCCGCCGGCGCCAGCCACGGCAGCGTCAAGTCCTATGTGATCGGCTTCGTGCTGGCGGTGATCCTGACCGTCATCCCGTTCAAGCTGGTGATGGGCGGCACGCTGGAAGCCTCCACCACGCTGGCCGTGATCCTGGGCCTGGCCGTGGTGCAGATCGTTGTGCACCTGGTCTACTTCCTGCATCTGGACAGCTCCTCGGAGCAGCGCTGGAACGTGATGGCGCTGGCCTTCACCGCGCTGATCCTGCTGATCGTGGTGGCGGGCTCGCTGTGGATCATGCACAACATGAACAGCAATATGATGGTGCACTGAGCGATCTACGCATCAGCGCTGACAAAGGCGGCCTCCGGGCCGCCTTTGTCGTTTTGCGCCCGGCATGGGCGCGATCCTGGCGGGACGGTCCTGAATTGACCTATGCTGGTTGAGTGCGAAGGACAGCAGCAAGAATTGGCGAGCGCCGTTACCGCCAGCATTCTTGAGAGGAGGGATGCGCCATGAAGGAATCATCCATCAAGGTGGGCGTCATCACGGACCAGACGGGGCCGCTCTCGTTCGCGGGAATCGCCAATGCAAACGTGGCCAGGATGGTGATCGATGACATCAACGCAACGGGTGGCTTGCTGGGGCGGCAAATAGATCTGTACCTTGAGGACAGCGCGACCACGGACAGCGTAGCGGAAGCCAAAGCTGCCAAGCTCATCCGGCAGGATCAGGTCGATGTGCTCTTCGGTGGCATTTACAGCTCCACGCGGCAGGCGATCAAGGGTCCTGCCGTAGTGAATGGCAAGAAGCTCTACATTTACCCGGAGCAATACGAGGGACAGGAATGTGACCCGCTGATCTTCTGCACAGGCCCGGTGCCAGCGCAGCAGGTTGAGCCTCTCATACCCTGGCTGATGCAGCAAACGGGGGCGAGGAAATTCTACCTGCCGTCAGCGGACTATATCTGGCCGCGCACGATGAACAAGAAGGTCCGTCAGGTTGTCACGGCCCACGGCGGCTCGATTGCCGGAGAGGAGTACTTTCCCCTCGATCACGCCGACTATGGCAAGACAATCGACCTGATCGCGTCCACTGGCGCAGAGGTGGTATTCAATACCATCGTCCCTCCCGGGCTCACGCCGTTCCTCGAGCAGCTCTACCGCTCCGGTTTCACGCAGCGAGGCGGATACATAGTCTGCACGTATTTCGACGAGAATTTCCTGAACCTGGTGCCGGCCGCGCATGTGGAGGGCCTGTACAGTTGCCTCGACTACTACCAGAACGTCAGCGATGCCTTCAGCAAGACACTGATCGATCAGTACGACAAGCGCTATCCGGGCACTGCCAGGTTCACTGCCGGCAGCGCGTGTTCGGGCATGTACCGGGGCCTGAGGCTCTGGGAGGCTGCGGTCAAGGAGGCGGGCTCGCTAAAGCAGGAGGATGTCATCAAGGCGCTAGACCACGCAAGGATTGCTGAAGGGCCCGGTGGTCCGGCTGAAATGGTGCCCGGTCAGCATCACGTTCGCATGAACATGTACATTGCACAGGCAAGCAACGGCAGCTTCAGGATTGTCAAAAGCCTGGGGGTTGTCGATCCGAAGGAGTGCATGCAAGGCATCAGCTAGGCAATGCAAAGTGGCCGGGCGCGAACCGCCCGGCGCGGACCCGCATGCCGTTGCCTTAGGCCGCCGCGCTTGCCGGGGCAGCGTGATTAGCCGGCTCGCCGTGCCTGGGCGCCCCCGACTTCACCGCCACGCTCCGCCTCCCATCCACGCTGACCGGTACATCGCCCGCTATGGTCACGCGGCGCACTACGCGGTGCGCGTCGCCGTAGTCGTTGATCGCATAGTGCTGCGTCGCGCGGTTATCCCAGATCGCCACGTCGTTCGCGCGCCAGCGCCAGCGCACGGTGTTTTCCAGGCGATGCACGTGATCCTGCAGCACGGAAACCAGATGCTGCGAATCGGACGACGAGTAGCCCAGCAGCTTCCTGACGAAATGCCCCAGCACCAGCGTGCGCTCGCCGGTCTCCGGATGCACGCGCACCACCGGGTGCTCGGTTTCGTAGATGGCGGAAGTGAACACTTCGCGATAGCGCTTGATGGCCTCGGTGCTGGCCGTATTGCGGGTGGCCGCGTAATCGTAGTCGTTGGTGTGGAGCGCCCAGAGCCGGTCGGCCAGTTCGCGCAATGCCTCCGGCAGATCCAGGTAGGCCGTCGCCGTATTGGCCCACACGGTGTCGCCGCCGGCCTCCGGAATGACCACGCCACGCAGCACGGAGACCTGCGGGTAGGCCAGGTCGAATGTCACATCGGTATGCCAGGAGTTGGCACGGCCGCCGTGCCCGGAATCGAGTTCGAGCAGGAACCGCGTGCCGTCGCGCGAGGGCACGGTAGGGTGGGGCACCGGTGTGCCGAACAGGCTGGCGAAGCCTTCCTGCGCGGCATCGTCGAGGTGGTCCTGGCCGCGGAAAAACAGCACCTTGTGGCGCAACAGCGCGGCGCGCACGGCGCCGAAGGTGGAGGCATCGAGGTCCGGCGCCAGCTTTAGCCCGCGGATCTCGGCGCCGATGCGCCCCGCTACCGGGTGGATGTCTAGCGTGACTTGGGCTGCGGTTTGCTGCTGGGTCATCTGGGATTCTCCTGTGGGTGGCAATAAAGGGCGCGATCAGGGGAGCAATATAGGGTGCGATTCAGATCGCGAACCGGATATGCGGCGGCAACCCGCCGCCGGCGTCGGGATCCGGCAGGCGCCGGATGGGCGCTTCGGCCAGGTCGGCCGGGCGCCCGGTGAATTCCTGCAGCACATCGTCCTTGACCCGCGCGAAGGACAGCGCCGCGCGGTCGCGCGGATGCGCCATCGGCACCGGCAGGATGCGGCGGATGCGGCCGGGGCGCGGCTCCATCACCACCACGCGGTCGCCCAGGTAGATGGCTTCCTCCACATCGTGCGTGACCAGGATCATGGTGATGCCCTCGGCCTGCCAGATGCGGTGCAGCTCCTGTTGCAGGTAGGCGCGGGTCAGCGCATCGAGCGCGCCGAAGGGTTCGTCCAGCAGCAGGATCTCCGGGCGCGTGACCAGCGCGCGGGCGATGGCCACGCGCTGCGACATGCCGCCGGAGAGCTGGTGCGGAAACGCGGTCTCGAAGCCGGCCAGCCCGACCAGCCCGATATGCTCGCGCACGGTGCGGCGTTTCCCGGCCTCGGTCAGGTCGGCGTTGAGCAGCGCCATGCGGATGTTCTGCTCCACCGTCAGCCAGGGAAACAGCCGGTGCTCCTGGAACACGATGCCGCGGTCCAGGCTGGTGCCGGCCACGCGCTTGCCGTCGAGCAGGATCTCGCCTTTGTAGTCCTCCTCCAGCCCCACCACCAGCCGCAGCAGCGTGGATTTGCCGCAGCCGCTGGCGCCGACGATGCTGACGAACTCGCCGGGCGCGATCGAGAGGGTGATGTCTTCCAGTACGGGCAAGGGCTCGCCCTTGACTTCATATTGCTTGCGCAGGTGCTCGATGCTGAGCGTGCCGGCATGGGCCATGAGCGGGTTTCTCCAGTGAGTTGTTGGGAGAGCCGGCGATTCAGAACGCGGCGACGGAGCGGCCGCGCCATGCCAGCAGGCGGCTTTCGATACGGCTGGCGATCCAGTTCAGCGTGAAGCCGACCAGCCCGACCACGATCACGCCGAAGATCACCAGGTCCATCCAGAAATTCTCGCGGCCATCGGTCATGGTATTGCCGATGCCTTTGCCGGAGACCAGCATGTACTCGGCGCCGAGCGTGGCCAGCCATGCGTAGATCAGGGCCAGGTGGATGCCGGCAAAGATCGACGGCGAGGCCGACGGCAGCACCACGCGCAGCAGCACCTGCCAGCGCGAGTACTTCAGCACGCGGGCCACTTCCAGCAGGTCCGCGGGCACGCCGCGGATGCCTTCGAAGGTATTGAGCACCACGGGGAAGAACGCCGCCAGCGACAGGAACACCACCTTGGCGGTGTCGCCCAGGCCGAACCACACCGAGATCAGCGGAATCCACGCAAACAGCGAGATCTGCTTGATGGTGTGGAAGGTCGGGCCGAACAATTGCTCGAACAGCCGCGACAGCCCCAGCGCGGTGCCGAACACCAGGCCCACGCTGGCGCCGAGCGCGAAGCCCGCCAGGTCGCGCCACAGGCTGGCGGAGAGCGCCACGAAGAGGGCGCCGCTGCGCACCTGCTGCACCGCCGTGTCCCAGACCTTGGAAACCGGCACCAGCAGCGGCGAGGTGCTCCAGCCGAAACGCACCGCGGCCCACCAGAGGACGATCAGCGCGACCGGCAGGACCCAGCCGCGCAGCGCGCGAGGCATGCGCACGGCACGTGCGCTGGCGGATCGGGTGGTTGGCGTCGTGATTGCATTGGCCATCCTGGCCTCCTTGTATTGCAGCGATCAAAGGCCCGGCTTGCGCCAGCGCAGCACCGCGCGCTCGGCCAGCGCCAGCACCTTGTCCAGCGCGAACCCGACCGCGCCCACCACGATCACCGCGGCGATCACCATATCGAGCTGGAACAGTTGCCTGCCATAAACGATCATGTAGCCGAGCCCTTCGGATGATGCGAGCAGCTCCACCACCACCAGCGCCAGCCAGGCGTGCGTCAGCCCATAGCGGATGCCATTCCAGACCGGCGCGGCCGCGGCGGGAAACACCACCCGCGACAGCAGTTGCCAGCGCGTGAACTTCAGCACCCGCGCCACTTCGATATAGCGCGTGGGCACGTTCTGGATGCCCTTGTACGTATTGAGCGCGATCGGCACCAGCGAGGCCTTGGCGATCAGGATGATCTTGAGCGCTTCGTCGATGCCTACCAGCAGCATCAGCAGCGGCAGCCAGCCCAGCACGGGCACCTGGCTGAAGGCCTTGAAGGTGGGATAGACGTAATCGCGGAAGCCGGGCGACAGGCCCATCGCCACGCCCAGCGCCAGCCCGCCGGCCAGGCCCAGGGCAAAGCCGCCCGCCACCCGCAGCGCGCTGACGGCCAGGTTGGCCTGCAGCTCGCCGCTCTGGTACAGCTCGGCGAGCGTGTGCCAGACCGCGTCGGGCGCGGGCAGGACCTGCGGCGGGATCCATGCGAAGCGTGCCGCCACGTACCAGGCCAGCAGCAGCGCCAGCGGCACCGGCCAGGCCAGCAGCCAGGCGGCGTGATGCAGGCCGGGGCGCCAGTGGCGGTGCGCCTTGCCGCCGTGCTCGGGCGCTGGCCCGGCTGAAACAGGCCGGGGCAGCGCAAGGGAATCGTCGGCGGCCATCGCGTCAGGCTCCGAGAATCTTGCCGTTCGGCTGGTAGACCGGCCAGTAGCTCTGCAGGCTCAGGTCGTTCAGCGCGTTCTTGAGGAAGCTCGTATCGATCCACTGGTCGACATCGAACCTGGCGCGCGACAGGCGCAGGCGGTAGGCCTGCTCGGTGGCGTCCTTGTAGCGGCTGACCAGGAAGGGGTCGAAGTTCGGGTTCAGCCGCACGCGCAGCGGTTCGCCTTCATAGTCCTCCTTCCAGTGCTCGTAAGGCGTGCCGGCGCGCGCCCAGGTGCGCAGCACGTCTTCGCGGTTCTTCTCGTCGGAGGCCCAGCGCGCGGCCTGCACCGCCGCCTTGACGAGTTGCTGGGTGGCTTCCGGATACTTGCTGGCGAAGGCGTCGGTCACCAGCACATGGCTCTGGCGCGTGTAGATCGGCGACTGGCTCTTGCTGGAGTAAAGGATGCGCACCGCGCCCTTGTCGCGCAGGCGCAGGATGTCCATGGCGCCGATGGCGCCGTCGATATCGCGTGTTGTCAGCGCGGCCAGGTAGCCGGCGGTGTCCAGGTTCAGCAGCCGCAGGTCTTTTTCGGCGAGGCCATTGGCCTCAAGCAGGCGCAATGCCGGCAGATGCATATTGGTGCCCTTGAACAGCGACACGCGCTTGCCGCGCAGGTCCGACACCGTCTTGAGCGGGGAGTCGGGCGGCACGCCGATATAGATATTGGTGCGCACGCCCGTGGCCAGCACCAGCCGCGTCTTGAGGCCGGCGGCGCGCGCCACGATGGCGGGCAGGTCGCCCTGCATGGCGAAGTCGAGCTGGTTGGTGCTGATGGCCTCGTTCACCGCCGGGCCCGCGCCTTTGAAGAAGAACCATTCGATACGCGTGCCCGAGGGCTTGAACGCTTCCTCCAGCCATCCGCGCGCATGGGCGATGGCCATCGAACTACCCGCGAAGCTCGGCGGCGTGCCGGTGGCCGGCTGCGCCACGCCAATGCGGATCACGTCGGGCCTGGCGGCGCCGCTGGCGCTGAATGCGCTCAGCGGGCTGGCGGAAGCGGCGGCACCCAGGCTGGATACGGCAAGGCGTTTGAGAAGGGTTCGTCGCGTGATTGCCATCTTGGCTGTATCCCTGTGCAAAGCGGTGAAGAGTGAATCGACGGCTCTCAAGATACGCGGTGCTGCCGGCGCGGCAGAAGGAATGTTTTTGGCTTTGGTTATGGGCTGCGCGCATATGCGCCGCAGGTGGCAATGTTTGCGCGGCCACGCATAAGGGCATGCGTTTTCCTTCGTTCCGCGAAGCAGCGGGGTGGCATAGAGTGCGCCATTTTCGAACCGTGACCTTGGCGAGCCCATGACGAACAAGAACGAGAAGAACGCGCAGCCGCAATCCGGCCGGCGCCGTTTCCTGCGCCAGGGTGCAGGACTGGGCGGCGTGGCGCTTGGCGCCGGTGCCCTCGCGGCGGCTGCGCCAGCCACGGCGCGTGCCGAAGCGCTGACGGTGCCGCCGTGGACGCGCGCGCCCGGCGAGCCGGTGCTGTGGCGCGCCTACGGCCAGCCCGCTGAGTTCGAGAAGAACGTGATCCGGCGCAACCGGGGCGCCGCGCCGATGCCCGGCGCCAACTCATCGATGACGCCGCTGCAAGACCTGCACGGCATCATCACGCCCACGGGCCTGGTATTCGAGCGCCACCACGCCGGCATCCCGCTGATCGATCCTGCCCTGCACCGGCTGGCCGTGCATGGGCTGGTGGATCGTCCGCGCATCTTCACCATGGACGACCTGGTGCGGCTGCCATCGGTGTCGCGCATTCACTTTCTCGAATGCTCCGGCAATACCGGGCGCGAATGGCGCGCGCCGAGCGCCACTTCGGTACAGATCAGCCACGGCTTGCTGTCGTGCTGCGAGTGGACCGGCGTGCCGCTCTCCGTCGTGCTGGAAGAGGTGGGCGTGCAGCCGGAAGCGGCCTGGGTGCTGGCGGAGGGAGCCGATTCCGCGGCGATGACGCGCAGCGTGCCGATGGCCAAGGCGCTGGAGGATGCGCTGCTCGTCTACGCGCAGAACGGCGAGATGCTGCGGCCCGAGCACGGCTATCCGCTGCGGCTGTTCCTGCCGGGCTTTGAAGGCAATATGAGCATCAAGTGGCTGCGCCGCCTCAAGCTCGGGCGCGAGCCGTTCATGACGCGCGAGGAAACCGCGAAGTACACCGACTCGCTGCCCGACGGTAGCGCGCGCCAGTTCACCTTCCTGATGGACGTGAAATCGGTGATCACGTTTCCCGCGCCGGATCACGTGCTGCGCGACAGGGGCTTCCATGAAATCTCCGGGCTCGCGTGGTCCGGCCATGGCCGCATCCGGCGCGTGGACGTATCCGTGGACGGCGGCCGCAGCTGGCGCGAGGCAAAGCTGCAGGATCCCGTGCTCGACCGTGCGCTCACGCGCTTCCGGCTGTCGTGGCGCTGGGATGGCGGCCCCGCGGTGCTGCAAAGCCGCGCCATCGACGAGGCCGGCAATGTGCAGCCCTTGCCGGATCAACTGGTGGCCGCGCGCGGCTACGAGTCCACTTATCACTACAACGCCATCCAGGCATGGCGCGTGGGCGCCGACGGGAGGATTGCCAATGCGCGCGCCTGACACTCTCCGTAGATCCCTTGGTGCTGTCCTGCTGGCGATGGTCGCGGTGTGCCCGCGGGCACAGGCGCAGACCTATGGCCTGGGCCTGCTGGCCAGCGAGCGCGATCTCGCCGCATGGAATATCGACGTCACGCCCGATGGCGCCGGCCTGCCGCCGGGCAGTGGCAGCGTGGCGCGCGGCAAGCAGGTCTACGAAAACTTATGCGCCGCGTGCCACGGCATCAAGGGCGAAGGCAAACCGGCCGATGCGCTGGTGGGCGGGCAAGGGAGTCTGAAGAGCGCGCACGCGAATGGCAAGCCGCCGCTGAAGACCATCGGCAGTTTCTGGCCGTATGCGACCACGGTGTTCGATTTCATCAATCGCGCGATGCCTTACAACGCGCCGCAAAGCCTGAAAGCGGACGAGGTTTATGCGGTCACGGCCTACCTGCTGCATCTGAACGGCATTGTGCCCGCGGAGGCTGTGCTCGATGCGCGGACCCTACCGCAGGTGCGGATGCCGAACCGCGATGGCTTCGTTGCCGACGGCCGGCCCGATACCGCCAACGTGCCCTGCCGCAACGCCTGTGCGGCGCGACCCTGAGTCCAATGTAAAGACATGGATATGCGTTAAACGGATAAGCGGCAGCGATTTCATTCGTTGACCGCTGCAGGCCTGGAACTCTACAGTGCAAAGCTTGAGAACGAGCGGTGCAGGGCCCGGCTTTTGCCGGAAACGGCATCGCACCTGGATCCGATATCGGATCCGCACTTTAGGTCTTCCGTTTTAGGTCCCCCGCTTAAGAGCCTGTCATGACGATTGGAACCCACACGGCCTCATTCACGCTTGCTGCCGCCCCCGCCGTTTCAGCCGCTGCTTCCGGCAGCGCCGCTTTCGAGATCCGTCCGTTCGAGGCGCCGCTCGGCGCGGAGATCATCGGCCTGGACTTGTCCGAGCCGCTGTCCGCGGAAGACTTCGCGCGCATCCATCGCGCGCATCTCGACTATCACGTGGTGGTGTTCCGCGACCAGCGCATCACGCCGGAACAGCAGATCGCCTTCAGCCGCCGCTTCGGGCCGTTGCAGATCCATGTGCTGCATCAGTTCCAGCTCGCCGGTCATCCCGAGATACTGATCGTCTCCAATGTGCTCAAGGACGGCAAGCCGATCGGCCTGGGCGACGCCGGGCATTTCTGGCATTCCGATCTCTCGTACAAGGAAAAGCCCAGCCTGGGCTCGCTGCTGCATGCGCAGGAGCTTCCGGCCGAGGGCGGCGATACGCTGTTCGCCAACATGCACCTGGCCTGGGAGACGCTGCCCGCGCACCTGAAGAGCGCGGTGGAAGGGCGCAATGCCGAGCACACCTACCTGGCCAGGTACGCCGAGTTGCAGCAACGCAGCCCGTGGCGTCCCAACCTGACGCCCGAGCAGATCGCGCAGGTGGCGCCGGTGCTGCAGCCGGTGGTGCGCACGCATCCGGAGACCGGCCGCCGCGCGTTGTTCGTCAGCGAGCATTTCACCACGCGCATCGCCGGGCTGCCCGAGGATGAAAGCCGTGACCTGCTGGCGCAACTGTTCGCGCATAGCGTGAAGCCGGAACACGTCTATCGCCACGCATGGCAGGAGCACGACCTGGTGTTCTGGGACAACCGCTCGCTGCTGCACCTGGCCGCCGGCTGCCCGGAGTCGCTGCGCCGCGTGATGTATCGCACCACGATCGAGGGCGACCTGCCGGTCTGACCGGCACGCACGTCTGGATCATCCTGTCCCATACCGAATCCACCGAACCGAATCCACCGGAGTTCCGCATGTCCCTGCTTCGTTCCCGTCTCTTCTCCGCCCGCTGGCCGCGTGGCGCCGTCGCGCTCGCGCTGGCTGCCGGCATGGCGATGTCCGGCGCGGC
The DNA here is from genome assembly GCF_056398185.1 of Cupriavidus sp. 05L310. Classification (NCBI taxonomy): domain Bacteria; kingdom Pseudomonadati; phylum Pseudomonadota; class Betaproteobacteria; order Burkholderiales; family Burkholderiaceae; genus Cupriavidus; species Cupriavidus sp. 05L310. The sequence continues at coordinate 132,399 of NZ_JBFTOX010000005.1, read as the reverse complement.
CCGTGCGGAAGGGAAGATCCGCATCGCCGAGCAGTTCGGCGTAGTCTACCTGCTGCTCAACGTGGCGCGCGACCAGCAACTGATCGAGAAACACGGCAGGCAGCAGGGCGTCGATGTCAAGGTGGAGTGGACGCAGTTGTCCGGCGGCGCGGCCGTCAACGATGCGCTGCTGTCCGGCGCGATCGATATCGCCGGCGCCGGCGTGGGGCCCTTGCTGACGATGTGGGATCGCACGCACGGCAAGCAGAATGTGAAGGGCGTGGCGTCGCTGGGCAACTTCCCGTACTACCTGGTCAGCAACAATCCCAAGGTCAAGACCATTGCCGATTTCACCGACAAGGACCGCATCGCGCTGCCCGCGGTGTCGGTATCGGTGCAGTCGCGCGTGCTGCAGCTTGCCGCCGCCAGGCAATGGGGCGACAAGGAATTCAATCGCCTGGACAAGTGGACCGTGGCGGTGCCGCACCCCGATGCGGCCGCGGCCATCATCGCCGGCGGCACCGAGATCAGCGGCCACTTCGGCAACCCGCCGTTCCAGGAACAGGAACTGGCCGGCAACCCCAATGCGCGCATCGTGCTGAACTCGTATGACGTGCTGGGCGGCCCCAGCTCGGCCACGGTGCTGTACGCCACCGAGAAATTCCGCAATGACAATCCCAAGACCTATCGCGCCTTTGTCGATGCGCTGGCCGAGGCGGCACGGTTCGCCACTGCCAACCCGGAAGCTGCGGCCGACCTGTATATCCGCGTGAACAAGGCCCGGATCGACCGCGCGCTGCTGGTCAAGATCCTGAAGAACCCGCAGGTGCAGTTCAAGGTCACGCCGCAGAACACCTTCGCGCTGGCCGAGTTCATGCATCGGGTGGGCGCCATCCGCAACCAGCCGAAATCCTGGCAAGACTATTTCTTCCAGGACCCGGCCACTGCCCAGGGTAGCTGACATGGCCGTGCAGCCTTCCCCGCTACGCGTGGTTTCCGCGCGCCCCGCCGCAGCCACGCCGCTGTTGCAGGTCGACGGCGTCTCGCTGGAGTACCGCACCCGCGAGCGCGTGGTGCGGGCCACCCACCAGGTCAGCTTTGATGTCCATGCCGCCGATCGCTTTGTGCTGCTTGGCCCTTCGGGCTGCGGCAAGTCGACCCTGCTCAAGGCGGTGGCGGGCTTCGTGCCGCCGTGCGAGGGCGAGATCCGGCTGGAGGGCGTGCCCGTCAGCGCGCCCGGCCCCGACCGCATCGTGGTGTTCCAGGAGTTCGACCAGTTGCCGCCCTGGAAGACGGTGCGGCAGAACGTGATGTTCCCGCTGGTGCGCTCACGCGGCATGTCACGGCGCGAGGCCTCGGCATGCGCGCTGCATTTTCTCGACAAAGTCGGGCTGGCGAATTTCGCCGATGCCTATCCGCACACCCTGTCCGGCGGCATGAAGCAGCGCGTGGCGATTGCCCGCGCGCTGGCGATGCGGCCCAAGGTGCTGCTGATGGACGAGCCCTTTGCCGCGCTCGACGCGCTGACGCGCCGGCGCATGCAGGAGGAATTGCTGGCGCTGTGGAACGACGCCGCCTTCACGCTGCTGTTCGTCACGCATTCGATCGAGGAAGCGCTGGTGGTCGGCAGCCGCATCCTGCTGCTGTCGCCGCATCCGGGGCGCGTGCGCGCCGAACTCAACAGCCACCAGTACGACCTGGCCAGCCAGGGGGGCGCGGAGTTCCAGGCTACCGCGCAACGCATCCATCATCTGCTGTTCGACGAGCCGCCGCACGCCGCGCCGTCGACGGCACGCACCGCGCAGGCGCGCTGAGCCCCGCCAGGATCGACCATGAGCACAAGCACGTCATCTATTCCCGCCACCACGGTGGTCCGCGCCGAATATGAGCGCAAGCTCGAACCCTTCACCGCCTTGCCGGTGGCGCGCGCCTTGCCCTGGCCGCAACGCCTGTGGCAGCAAGGCTGGCTGCGCAAGGCGCTGATCCTGGCGGTGCTGGCCTGCCTGTGGGAAATCATCGCGCGCGTGCAGGACAATGACCTGCTGTTGCCGGGCTTTCTCGCCACCGCGCGCGCCTTTGCCGAAGGCATCGGCAATGGCGAGCTGCTGACCAAGGCGGGCATCTCCATGTCGGTGCTGCTGCAAGGCTACGCCGGCGGCATCGTGCTGGCTTTCGTGCTGACCACGCTGGCGGTCTCGACCGAGCTGGGGCGCGATGTGCTGGACACGCTGACCGCCATGTTCAACCCGCTGCCGGCCATCGCGCTGCTGCCGCTGGCGCTGCTGTGGTTCGGGCTGGGCAGCAAGAGCCTGGTGTTCGTGCTGGTGCATTCGGTGCTGTGGCCGCTGGCGCTGAACACCTATGCGGGCTTTCGCGGGGTGCCCGACACCCTGCGCATGGCCGGGCGCAACTACGGGCTGCGCGGCTTGCGCTATGTGCTGCTGATCCTGGTGCCGGCCGCGCTGCCCGCCATCCTGTCCGGTCTGAAGATCGGCTGGGCCTTCGCCTGGCGCACGCTGATCGCGGCCGAGCTGGTGTTTGGCGCGTCGTCTGGCAAGGGCGGGCTGGGCTGGTACATCTTCCAGAACCGCAACGAGCTGTACACCGACCGCGTGTTCGCCGGCCTGGCCATGGTGATCCTGATCGGCCTGCTGGTGGAGAACCTGGTGTTCAAGACGCTGGAACGCGTGACAGTGCGCCGCTGGGGCATGCAGCACTAAGGCGGTATTGGCCCGCAACGGCGTGGAGCGGGCAGAGCGCCAGCGGCGACGACTGGCTTCAGCGCGAAGTGCGCTGTGTTTCGATCAGCCGGCACAGTGTCTGGATGGCGCCTGGCATGGATTCCGCGGGGGTATTGCCAAAACCCATCAGCAAGCCTTGCCGCGCGCTTGTGCACGGCGGCGCGAAGAATCCCGATAGCGGCGCGACGCCAATCTGTTGTGCCCGTGCGGCGGCTACCAGCGCCTGGTCGTCGCAATCATCGGGTAACTCCGCAAGGAGATGCAGTCCCGTGGTAGCGGTCAAGACGGACAGATCTCCACTGCCTGCGGCACTGATAGCCGACAGCAAGGCAGAGCGCCGTTGCGCGTAGAGCGATTTGGTTCTGCGAATATGCGTGCCGAGATGGCCGTTGCCGACAAATTCTGCGGCAGTGACCTGCAGCGACATCGGCACACGGTGGCCGCTGCCATTGCGCACTTTTTGCAGAATATCGATCAGATCGTCGGGCACGACCAGGAATCCCAGCCTCAGGCCTGGGGCCAGCAGCTTACTAAGTGTACCGATATAGATCACGCGTCCGTTGTCGCCATCAAGTGCTTTCAGGGCAGTCGTCGGCGCGCAATCGTAGTGGAACTCGCTATCGTAATCATCTTCAAGAATGAACGCATCGGCATCGTGGGCCCACTGCAAGAGTGCTAGGCGCCGTGCCAGGCTCATGGTGACGCCCAGCGGGTATTGGTGCGAGGGCGACACCACCGCAAGCTTTGCATCGGGCGCGCGCGAGCGCCCATCGAGCACATCCAGGCCTTCTGCATCCACGCGAATACCGACCGCGCTCACTCCGGATAGCAAAAGGCTGCGATAGGCGGCATCGTATCCGGGATTCTCCACCCAAACGCGATCCCCGCTATCCGTGAGCGCTAGCGTTGCGATCAGGATTGCCGCTTGCGCGCCGGGGGTAACGACGATGTTGTGCGAACGGCAGCTTACACCGCGCGCCGCGCCGAGATACTCCGCCAGCGCTTCTCGCAATGGCAGGAAACCTTGCGGGTCGCCATACGAAAAATCCGGCGGCGTGCGCCGGCGCCAGATGCGGCCCTCAAGGCGGCCCCATAGCGCGTAGGGGAATGCATCCAGGGCTGGCAGACCCGGGGTCAGTGGCCACGCCGCATGCGCGACCGACATTGAATCGGGACCGACCAGCAGTCGCGCGCGTGCCGACCCCATCGTTGCTTGCCGCGGGGCTACAGGCGTGCATAGCGATTGCGCCTTGTTGCCGATCCGGGCCGCCACATAGGTACCCGCGCCCTGACGCGCCTGCAGAAACCCCTCGGCGATCAGCTGCTCGTAGGCATCGGTGACAGTCATTCGCGACATGCCGAGTTCCAGCGCCAGTACCGGCGATGCCGGAAGCCGGATGCCTGCCTGCAAGGTGCCATCCGCGATGCCTCTGCGAAAAAAACGCACCAGTTGCTCGCGCAGGGATAGGGGATCGTCTTGTGACGGCAGGAAGCCGGTCCAGATCGGATAAGCAGTGGCGCGCGTCTTCACAAGGGCGATTTGGTCTGGTCTGTGTGTGCCTGGGCAAGCGCTGCAAAAGGCGCTTGGGTCACAAAGTGGTCTGATTAATTATACATAAGTGGATATTCAAAATAGACCATTTAGACCGCAAACTCGGGACCTATGCAACCAATCAAAGACTCAAGCGCGGCCCCCTTGACGGCGACGGTCCGCCGATCAGACGACTTGCTGCATCCAATCGTTGCGGCGCTGATCTCGGTGTTCGTCAACTACGGTGGGACCTTTATTCTGGTGCTCCAGGGCGCGAAGTCCGCTGGACTGAGCCCCCAGCTGACCGCTTCATGGATCTGGTCGATCTCGATCGGCGTCGGAGTGACCGGGGCCTGGCTGAGTTACCGTTATCGCGAGCCAATCATCACGGCATGGTCTACGCCAGGAGCTGCCTTTCTCATTTCAGTACTGCCGAATACGCCTTATCCGGAAGTCATCGGCGCCTATATGCTGTCCGCCCTTGGTTTTGTGGTGCTGGGGCTGTCGGGCTACTTCGAGCGGGTCGTGAAGATGATCCCATCAGGCATCGCGGCAGGCCTTCTGGCTGGCATTTTGCTGCGCTTTGGCATGGGTGCCTTTGGTGGCGCGGGCGTTGATCCGTTGTTGGTAGGCGCACTGATTCTCAGCTATGCAGTGCTGCGCCGCTTTACGGCGCGTTATGCGATCATTGGCGTACTGGTGATCGCCATCATGCTGTTGCTTGGGCTGGGGCAGGTCAGCTTCCAGAGTGTTGCGCTGAGTTTGGCTGCACCCGTGCTGACCACGCCAGCCTTCTCGCTCAACGCGGTGTTTAGCGTTGCGCTCCCACTGTTCCTGATCACGCTGACCGGCCAGTACATGCCGGGAATGCTGGTGCTGCGCAACGACGGCTTCAAGACCAGTGCCAATCCCATACTTACGGTGACCGGGCTTGGTTCCCTGCTGATGGCGCCTTTCGGCTCCCATGCATTCAATGTGGCAGCGATAACGGCGGCAATCTGCACGGGCAAGGAGGCGCACGAAAATCCAGCCAGGCGGTACATCGCCGGCCTTGCCTGCGGGGTGTTCTACACGCTCGTCGGTGTGTTCGGTACGACCCTGGTGACGTTGTTTGTGGTGCTCCCCGCGACTTTCATTACCACGCTGGCTGGCCTCGCCTTGCTGGGGGCAATTGGCGGCAGCCTCGCAACCGCGCTGGGCGATCCACGTGGACGTGAAACGGCCTTGATGACATTTCTGGCGACAGCGGCCGACGTCACGCTATTCGGGCTTGGCGGTGCATTCTGGGGATTGCTTGTCGGTCTGGTTGTGCATGGATTGATCCATGGCAGTTTCAGATGTTCCAGGTGCGGCTAATCCACTTTATACCCCGCCGCGACCGCTGCCACAGGCTGAGGAGTGGCCTTATCTATCGCCTTGCGGACGCAGCAGAGTCGAGTTTTCGAGCCCGAGCTTCGCAAGCACGCGTCCGGCGGCATTCGCCACGCTCTCGCCGTGCGGGGGCATGACCAGGTGCGCCGCCTCGCGATAGAGCGGATCGCGTACCCGGTAAAGGGCTTCCAGCGTGGCGCGCGGGTTGGGGCCTTGCAGCAGCGGGCGGTTGCGGCCGCGCCGGGTGCGCTGCCACAACTCCGCGGGTGAAGCGCTCAGGTAGATCACGTAGCCGCGCGAGCGCAGCATCTCGCGGTTTTCCGGGCGCAGCACGGCGCCGCCGCCGGTGGCCAGCACGATGCCTTTACGCTGTGTCAACTCGTCGAGCGTGCGGGTTTCGCGCTGGCGGAAGCCTTCCTCGCCTTCCAGCTCGAAGATAGTGGGAATGCGCACGCCGCAACGCGCCTCGATTTCGTGATCCGTATCGAAAAAAGGCAGCCCCAGCCGGCGCGCCACCGTCCGGCCAATGGTGGTCTTACCGGCGCCCATGAAGCCGATGAAGAAGAGGTTTTCGAAGTCCAAGTGTGGGGGGGAGCCAGCGGCAGGCTCCGGATTCGGTCTTCTCTACGTTAGCACGAGATGGGCGCCGCTCAAAACGGCACGGTGTTCCGTTGCTTCGGCGGCTTCGGTACAAGGGGCTTCACAGACCGAGCAGCTGCCGCGCTTGCGCGGGCGTGGCCACGGCGCGGCCATACTCCGCGCACAACTGCGCTACCCGGCCGACCAGTTGCGCATTGCTGGCGGCCAGCGTGTCCTTGTCCCAGCGCACGTTGTCTTCCAGGCCGGTGCGGCAGTGGCCGCCGAGTTGCAGCGTCCAGTGGTTGACTTCCAGCTGGTGCCGGCCGATCCCCGCCGCGGTCCAGGTCGCGCCAGGCAGCACCTTCTTCAGTTGCTCCACCTGGAACTCCAGGATCTCCTTGCGCGCCGGCAGCGCGTTCTTGATGCCGAACACGAACTGCACATGCACCGGGGGCAGCAGCAGCCCTTCCTTGACCAGGTCCGCCGTGTTGTAGAGCATCGCCAGATCGAAAATTTCGATCTCGGGCTTGATGTGGTAATCGCGCATGGCCTTGGCCAGCGCGCGCACGAAATCGGGCGGGTTTTCGTAGACCGTGGTGGGGAAGTTGACCGAGCCGGTGGCCAGCGAGGCCATGTCGGGGCGCAGGTCGAGCATGGCGCCGCGCTGCTCCATGGCGCGTCCGCGTCCGCCGGTGGAGAACTGCACGATCATGCCGGGGCAGTGCTTGCGGATGCCGTCCTGCAATTGCGCGAAACGCGCGGGGTCCGAACTGGAGTTCCCGGCTTCGTCGCGCACGTGCAGGTGGACCAGCGTGGCGCCCGCCTCGAAGCTCTCGTGCGTGCTCTCGATCTGCTCCGCGACGGAGATGGGGATGGCGGGGTTGTCCGTCTTGCGGGGGACCGAGCCGGTGATGGCCACCGAGATGATGCAGGGTTCTTGCATTTGAAACTCCGGGGAACGATTGTGGTGCCCGCCTCAGGCGGGCCGGGCCTTGTGGTTGCGGCTGGCCAGGGCTTGGGCCGCCATGCGCAGCGAGGCGTTGGCCGCGCCGAAGCCGAGGTAGCCGTCGCGCTGCACCAGCTCGAAGAAGAAGCGGTCGTGGAAGGGCTCGGTGTAGGCGTGCAGGAATTCGCCGCCGGCATCCTTGTCGTAGAGCAGTTGCTGCCGGCGCAGGCGCTCCAGCAGCGCGTCGTCCAGTCCGAGCCGCGCGCCGACATCGTCGTAGTAGTTGTCGGGCACGTGGAGCATGGCGGCCTCGGCGGGAACGATGCGCTCCAGCGTGGCGCTCAGGCCGGGCGTACGGAAGGCAATGTGGTGGATGCCCGAGCCGGCATAGGCCGTGACGAACCTGCCGGTGGCGGTGCGGCTGCTTTCCGAGACGTTGAGCGGAATCCGGATGTTCTGCTCCGGGCTGACCATGGCGCGGCTTTTCACCAGTCCGTACGGGTCGGCGATCTCGTGCAGCGCCTCGGCCTGCAGGCCGAACACCGTCTTGTAGAACAATACGAAGCTGTCGAGCCGGTGCGGTGGCAAGGCCTGGGCGATATGGTCGATGGCCGTGAGGCCCGCGCCTGTGTCGTCGGCGCAGCCGGGTTCCAGCACGAAGTCGCTCTCGTAGATGCTGCGGTCCGAGTCCTTCTCGTCGATCAGGTAGAACAGCATGCCGTCCGGCGCGCGCACTGCGGGAATGCTGCGCTCGTCCGGGCCGATGGGCTCGCGCCATTCCTTGCACAGCAAGGCCCGCGCACGCGAGACGGCGCGCTGGGCGTCGTCCACCTTCAGCCCGAGCGCGCAGACGGAAGGCCCGTGAAGCTGGAAGTGCTCCGCGGCGGCGCTGTCCTGCTCGGCGTTGAGGATGATATTGACGCCGCCCTGGCGGTACAGGTCCACCGCCTTGGAGCGGTGGCGGCCGGCGTGGCTGAAGCCCAGCGAACGCAGCCGCGTGCCCAGTTCCCGTCCGGCTACATAGTCCACCGCGAATTCCAGGAAGTCGACGCCGCCGAAATGCGGCGCGGCTGGCAGGGCGGGGCCCCCGGCTTCGGATTCGAGCCAGATCAGCGAGCGCAGGCCATCCTGCGCGGTCAGGCGCGCGGGCGCCGCGCGGAATTCGTCGTTGAAGATCTCCAGCGACAGTGGTCCGCGATAGCCCGCGCCGATGGCCGCGCGTGCAAACTCGGTCACGGCGAGATCGCCCTGGCCGGGAAAGTTGCGGTAGTGCCGGCTCCACGACAACACGTCCATGCTCATGCGGGGCGCATCGGCCAGTTGCACGAAGAACAGCTTCTCCGCCGGCACTTCGTCGATGCCTTCCAGCGTGTCGCCCAGCGAGAGCGTGTGGAAGCTGTCCAGGATCAGGCCCAGCGCGGGGTGGTCGGCCCGCCGCACGATATCCCATGCCTGCCGCCACAGCCTGGTGTGCCGGGCCCAGGCCAGCGCCTCGAAGCCCACCAGGAGCCCGCGCTTCGCCGCGGCTTCGGCCATGGCGCGCAGGTCGGCGGCGGCGCGCGCGGGATCGTCGATGGCGATGCCCTGCACATTGCTGCAGACCAGCACCATGCGCGCGCCCAGTTCCTCCATCACGTCGAACTTGCGTTCAGCGCGCGCCATGTTGCGGGCGCGGAATTCGTCGGGCATCGCCTCGAAATCGCGGAAGGGCTGGTACAGCGGGATATCCAGGCCGAGATCGGCCGCGATGCGGCGCACATCGGCAGGGGAGCCATCGAAATTCAACAGGTCGTTCTCGAAGATTTCGACGCCATTGAAACCGGCCGCGGCGGCCGCTTCCAGTTTTTCCGGCAAGGTGCCGGACAGCGATACGGTGGCGATCGATTTCGGATGGCGCCAGGCTGCGGTTTGCATGTCAGATCCTGCGTGCTTCGTGTAGGGGAAGGTTAGGACCGATCTGACGCAGCAACAAGCGCAATCCGCGCGCATACGTGCGATAATCGCGCCATTGAGAGCGACTGGCGCTCGGAACTAGGGTTATCGCTATGGATAAAGAACCGCTGAACCGGCGCGACTGGATTGCCGGACTGGAAAAGGGCCTGGCCATCCTGGAGGCCTTCGATAACGATCATCCGCGCCTGACGCCGACGCAGGCGGCCCAGCTGACGGGCCTCACACGTACCGCGGCACGACGTTATCTGCTCACCCTGGAGCATCTGGGCTATACCACCAGCGACGGCACGCTGTTCAGCCTGACCCCCCGCGTGCTCAAGGTGGGCTGGTCCTACTTCGACTCGGCGCGCCTGCCGCGCACGGTGCAGCCTTTCCTGCAGCAGATCACGGCGGCGGTCGGCGAGCCGGCGTACCTGAGCGTGCTGGATGCATGGGAACTGGTGTTTATCTGCCGTACGGGTACGAGCCGGGTGATGAATACGGGTTTTGTGCTGGGTGCGCGCGTGCCGGCGCCGCTGGCTTCCGCCGGCGTGATGATGCTGGCCTCGGAGCCTGAGGACAGGGTCAAGGCGTGGCTGGAAGACGTCGTGCTGACGCCGTACACGCCGTACACGATCATGCAGCAGGACCGGCTGCTGGCCGAGATCAGGAAGGCGGGCGCGCAGGGTTATGCGCTGGTCGAGCAGCAGTTGCAGATCGGCGTGCGGGGGGTGGCGGTGCCGCTGCGGGATCGCCATGGGAAAGTGATCGCCGCGCTGAGCGTGAATATGCAGATCGGGGAGGAGAGCGCGGAGCAGGCGCTGGAGCGGGTGTTGCAGGTTTTGCAGGATACGGCGATATCGATCATGCGGGTGTTGTGAGCAACCAGGCGCGCCGCAAGAGTGTGTGTTTGCCGGCCAACTGACTATCACTGACCACCGAGGCCACCATGACAATCAAACGTGCGGACCTTAACAAGGTCGACCTCTCGGATGTCGCAACCGGTGAAACGATCGAGCCGGCACACCCGGGAGAAATCCTGCGCGAGGACTTCCTCGTTCCACTCAATATGTCCGCGAATGCGCTCGCGGTGGCCCTGCACGTGCCGGCACCGCGCATCAACGACATCGTGCGCTGCCGCCGCACCATTTCGCCGAATACTGCGCTGCGCCTGACGCGGCACTTTGGCACCACGCCTGAATTCTGGACGAATCTGCAAGCGACCTATGACTTGCGCGTTGCGCAAGCGGCCGCCGGCGAAGCGATAGCTCGCGAGATTGCGCCGCTGGCGGCGTGATGGATCCACTCACTCCCCACCATCCCCCAACGCCGTCGCCAGCACATGCGGCCCTTCGGTAAGCTGCGCTTTCAAAAAATCGATGCACACCCGCATCTTGGCCGACCCCGAAGCCCGCGCGGTCGTCACCGCCCACACATCGGCTGGTTGCCGGTCAGCCGGCAGCACCCGCACCAGCGCATCGTTTCCTGCGGCAGATCACAGCGGCGGCCAGCTCGGCAGCGCAACTTCTTATCGCCTGACAGGCCCACGGTCAGTGCCGCGCTTTCCCATGGCTCGGATTTCACCCGCCGACGAACCGTCCGCTCGTTGGGCCAACTGGTTGATCCCGGGCGAGCCAGTCCTGCACTTCACTGTCCAAGGCCGGCAGTTGGCGAATGCCGCATCACGCATGTCCCTAGCGACTCACCGGTCTGCAGGCAGTCCCACAAGGGTTGCAGGAGCGAGCCCACTAGGAAGCCGAACAACAGGGCGGCGATGACATAGGCACCAACACGGTCGCGGGGCGGATCGGCGCGATTGAACCAGGCGCCGATCCGGCGCAGCCCATAACCGGCCAGATAGATCGCCGGAAACAGGAGGGCGGAGAACACGGATATGATGCCGAATGCGAAATACTGCATGCTTGTTTCCTTGAGTTTGGGAAGGTGCGTAGAGCGTATCGAGCCAAGTCAGCCTGCCATGGCGTCCGAACTGCCGATCAGCACGCAGCCGCATTCGGTGCCATCGCCTTCGCAGGCAGCGGGACGCTCGCCAATCATCAGGCCGGAGGTCGCTTCGATGATCTTGTTGATGCCGTGCGGCCGCCCGTCCGGGTAGTGCTGGGGGCAGTCCACCAGATCGCCCAGGCGGGCCATCGGCTGGCCGTCCAGCAGGTCCACCTCGGACCCGGTAGCGACCACGCCGTCGTGGCTGGTCTTGTCGCCCTTCTTGATGAGTCTGCGTTGCATCCTGTGTTCTCCTGAACTGGCTTATTGGGTGACGACCACTTCGACGCGGCGGTTGGTGGCGCGTGCGGTTGCGGTGGCGTTGTCCGTCAACGGCTCGCTATCCCCCTTGCCGACGGCTTCCAGCCGCTCCTTGGCGACGCCCTTGCTGGCGAGGTATTCGCTGACCACGGTGGCGCGCTCCTCGGACAGTGCCTGATTCGATGGGTAGCGGGCGCTCTTGATCGGCTGGTTGTCACTATGGCCGATGATCTGCACCGTGCCCTCCACCTTGTTGAACTCGGCGGCCAGCTTATCGAGCGCTGGTAATAGTTTCCTGCGTACCTCGGCCTGGCCTGCGCCAAACATATCGTCGCCCCGAAACACCACGGTGCTGCGGCGGTAATCGTCCTTGACGGCCACCACACCGCGCGCAATCTCGTCCTTCAAGCGCTCTGTGAGCCGTAGTGGCATGGGCGGGGGCGGTGGCTTCATGTTGCCGATGTCCGTGAGTATTTGCAGCACTTCGCGCTGTTTGACCAACAGCTGATATTTGAACGAGATGAACATTCCGAGGAGGATCACCGAGGATAGCGCTACGGTGATCCAGACAGGTATGACGCGCAGCGGGGGGAAGCGGCCAGGCGGTGCGGGCTTCCAGTGGGGCGACAGTGCTTTCGGTACGGGGCCGCGATGCTGTAGCAGCAGGTCGTACAGCCGCCGGCGAATGGCATTGATACGCTGTGTTCCATCTGGCATCTTGCAATAGCGGCCTTGGAATCCCAGTGACAGCAGGATGTACATCACCTCGATGACGTCGATGTTCTCCGTCGGGTTTTTCAGCAGCCGGGCCAGCAGCTGAAAGAAGCGCTCGCCGCCCCGGTTGTCCTGATGGTGCAGGACCAGCAAGCTGTTCGTCGTCCACCAGCCTTGCCCCCAATCGTGCCGCTGAACGCCTTCATCGATGGCGCTGCAGAGGCAATAGTGCGCAGCGACAATATGTTCGTGCTTGATGTTCGCCCGTTCGGCCAGTTCCTGGAAATCCTTCAACTCCGCTGTCACGATGTCATGGAGATGCGGAACCATCTCCCGATCCTTCACCGGCGGCATCTCCGCAACAGCGAGAGCGAGTGGCCAGGCGGCTTCCATCAGTGGATTCGGCGCCGACAGCATCGTCTTCAAGCGCTGTTCCATGGTGGGTGGCGGCCGAATCACGCGCCTCTTCGGCCTGGGTTCTTCCGAATTGATAGCGGCTGGTTTGCCGTCATTACTCAGTGCTTGTGCCATGCCACTGGCTGAGGGCGGCGTGTCCGTCGCGGGTTCGGGCTTCTTCTGCGCGTCCATGGTCAACGTCTCCCTCAATCCGCCGGCGTAACCGGGTATGGCGCATCCGTCACGGTGTAGCCAAGATCGCGCAGCTTCTGCTTGACGAGTTCACGCTGTTCCTTGGTGTAGGTGACGTGTTCCTCGATCTTGAACGGCAGGTCCAGTTTCAGTGTCTTGGCGATGATGTTCAGCGCGTAGTCGCGTGCGCGGCAGTAGCGCTGTTCTTCGGGGGTCATGGCCTGCTCGACGCCGCCGGGGAGGTACTGGCGGACGCCGATGTCTTCGAGTGGCTGCGGGTCGTTCAGGACCGGGATCAGCACCGGGACGAACTTTGGAATTCTCCAGGCGCGGAAGTCATAGAAGGTACGAAGGAAATTCCATTTGCGCTGGCGCCGGTCTGTCCCCAGCACATAGGCCATGCGTTCCATGCTGCCGGGATCATCCAGCAGTGCAAGTCCGAGAACAGCACCCTGACGCACGCCATAATATTTCGCTTCCAGGTATGGTCGGATATCGGCAACGCGTTGTTCCACAGGTACGGATATCTGGGCCATGGTCAGCAGGAGCTCCTTGTCATCTTCCTCTTCCGGAGGCTGCAGTTTTGCCTTGAGAATGGGGTAGACCTCGGGCCGCGGATCTTCGATCAAGCCATAGATGCTGTTGTATCCGCCGCCATTGCCGAAGCCCTGCGCTAGAAGCAGCGCGGATTCTTGTGTGCGGATCTGCCTCAAGCAAGCATAAGCGGCATCCTTCGTCTCACTCTCCTTGGCGGCCTCGGTGAGGTTATTGGCATAGCGTTTGGCGAGAATGGCCTTGATCTCCGGAATGACCTCGCTCCGGTAAGTGCGGCAGTATGTCTTGGCTTCGTCCCATTTTTCGTCGTCAATCAGTTGAGCCAGGGTTGGCATGGCTTGGGTCTCCTGAGCGGGTGCGGTTTGCGCGGTGGCGGATAGGGCCGGCATTGCCGTGGCAATGCCGCAGAAGAGCGTCAGGCAAACACGCCATGACCGGGTTCGGCGTCGATGTCTTGGTTCCATGTTGTCGGTCGTCGTCCTCAATCCGCTGGCGTAACCGGGTATGGCGCATCCGTCACGGTGTAGCCAAGATCGCGCAGTTTCTGTTTGACGAGTTCACGCTGTTCCTTGGTGTAGGTGACGTGTTCCGCGATCTTGAACGGCAGGTCCAGCTTCAGTGTCTTGGCGATGATGTTCAGCGCGTAGTCGCGTGCGCGGCAATAGCGCTGTTCTTCGGGTGTCATGGCCTGCTCGACGCCGCCGGGGAGGTACTGGCGGACGCCGATGTCTTCGAGTGGCTGCGGGTCGTTCAGGACCGGGATCAGCACCGGGACGAACTTTGGAATTCTCCAGGCACGGAAGTGATAGAACGTCCATAGAAAGTACTGTTTCCCATCGCGCCATTTCGTTCCTAACTCATAGGCCATGCGTTCCATGCTGCCGGGATCATCCAGTAGTGCAAGTCCGAGAACCGCACCCTGACGCACGCCATAATATTTCGCTTCCAGGTATGGTCTGATATCGGCAACGCGTTGCTCCACAGGAACAGATATCTGGGCCATGGTCAGCAGGAGGTTTTTGTCTCGCGCATTTTCCGGAGGCCGCAGTTTTGCCTTGAGAATGGGGTAGACCTCAGGCCGCGGATCTTCGATCAAGCCATAGATGCTGTTGTATCCGCCGCCATTGCCGAAGCCCTGCGCTAGAAGCAGCGCGGATTCTTGTGTGCGGATCTGCCTCAAGCAAGCATAAGCGGCATCCTTCGTCTCACTTTCCTTGGCGGCCGCAGTGAGGTTATTGGCATAACGTCGGGCGAGAATCGCCTTGATCTCGGGAATGACCTCGTTCCGGTAAGTGCGGCAGTATGTCTTGGCCTCGTCCCATTTCTTGTCGTCGATCAGTTGGGCCAGGGTTGGCATGGCTTGGGTCTCCTGCACGGATGCGGTTTGCGCGGTGGCGGATAGGGCCAGCATTGCCGTGGCAATGCCATAAAGCAGCGTCAGGCAAACATGCCATGACCGGGTTTGGCGTCGATGTCTTGGCTCCATGCGGTGTCGGTTCCTTTTGATTTGGATTGGTTAACCAGTGCAAGGCTTCGCGCCCTGGAGATCTCGGAATCTTGAGGACGAGAAATGATGTTTGGCACGACTTTGCAGCACAGCATCTTGCCGCCGCAGTCGACGTATCCCCCATTGGGGTACTGTGTTCTGCCATACCCCACATCGTTCAAGCGTCCGCGTTGACGTACGTTGGCTTGAAGCGGGGGCGTCGCCTGCAGTGCGGTGGAAACGTACATCAGGCTCCGGCGCGACCAGTAATCCTGCATGGCGTGGTCTTCCGGCCGGGTAGGCGGGTTCGCTACATCGTCACCGCTGGCGTTGATCGTGCCGGGATGCCATAAACCGAGGTAGTGTCCGATTTCGTGGGCAATGGCCTGTATGACTTCCGGTGCGGCCTGTTCGAAGCCGCCAGCCATCTTCTCGCCAACCACGAGCGCGGTGTTGCAGGCCCCCCATCCGATGCCAATCCCGCTCATGGTTCGGACCAGGTACATATTGAGCTTGCCGCTTATCCGATTGATGCTGGTTATTTCTTCGAACTCGACAGCATTCATTTCACCGGCCTTCGTGAGCCGGATTTTCTCGTCGAGCCAGCCTTCGATCTTGAATTGGATGCCGGCCGCGCGCCAGATGTCGTTGACCTTGTCGAACAGGTTCCAGATATCGTGACGGGTCAGGCCCGGGCCAACCGGCGCAATGGCAGGGTTGTCCTTCTGGCCGATGGTCATGGCGTGCACGACCACGGCGACATGGATGGCCTTATAGACCTCCACGTAGAGGCGATGAAGGATTGGGCCGCTTGCACTACCGTAACGGACTTCGATTACGGCTTCCGCAGGAAACGTGTCCTCACCCCCAGCCACGCCAGTCAGTTGCACGATATCGCCCGATGGCGTGCCAACCGTCACCACGCTTTCATCCGTGCTCTTGACGGACAATGGCACATTCTTGAACAAGTGCAGGCGTTGCAGGTAGATCTGAATGGTCTGTCCATTCGTCAGGCTGACCACGGGGCCGGGCCTGCCATCGACATAGCCGCGGTCATCCAGTTCCGGGTATTTCGGATCGAATCTGTTGTAGTTCTCGCGCACGAAGCGCACCGGCACGAAGCGGTGTCCTTCGTAGATCTCCCGCGCGAGTGGCTGCGACTTGCCTGGCTGCGGCTTGCCCTTGGCCGGCTGGGGTGGCGGTACGGCGCACGGTGTCATCGTGTCCGGCGGGGCGCTGCCGCCGCCTGCCGCCAGCCGGGCCACGAAATCGGGATGAAACTGCCTGATGGTGGAGCTTGCGATGTCGGTGTGAAAGCCATATTTCCGGCCCGGATCGATCTTGCCATCGGCACCCACTTCGTGACGCTCGATTTCCCCGTCCGGCATGAGGCCGTTGTCCACCTGGAAGCGAAGAATGGCGTCCTCGATTTCAAGATGATCCAGCTTGTCGTTGGGCGTCTGGGGTTCCACTCGTGTGTTCGGTGGTACATAACAGTACGGCTTGTCGTAATAGCCCAGGATCATCAGGCGGCGTTTCGCGCCCTGGATGCTCATCGTCGTCCGGCCGTCGGTCGCTTCGTCGGCGCTGTAGTCGCGCGGTTGCAGGTGAATGGTTGTCCCCAGGATTTCCAGTTCTCCGGTCAACCCCGGCCGCAATCCCGGCAGCAGGATCTGGCCGTTGGGTTCGGTCTGGCTCTCGATGTCTGGCCGGCCGGGAATGCGCAGCTTGTAGGAGATGCCAGCCAGTGCGCGCTCGGACACTTTGCCGCTCATGCCGGGGTAGGTCTGGAAGTAAATCCGCAGGGGCCGCAGCGGCAGCTCCACCTGACAAACTGCGCCGCCGGGCTTCAGTGTCAGCGTGGGGAGCGGGGCCGCGGTCTTGGCGGGCTGGGAAGGATGGGTCGCCATGGTGTCCTTACAGGAGTTCGATTTTCAGGGGTTCGCCGAATTCGGCCAGACGCAGCGCGGTTTCGCCATCGGCGTTGGTTACGCCTTCGATGACGCTGCCATCGGCGCGCGTGATGCGATAGGGCTGGTAGGGCGCTGGCTGGTTGGCGTCTTCCCAGTGCAGCTTGTAGAAGCCGGAGTAGCCCTTGCCGAAGCTGGGCATGGGCGTGGTGCGGGTCTTGGGGCCGGTGAGCAAGCGGCTGCCCGCGTGGACCGCCCAGGACCCGCTGGTGCCGCTTTCGATGGAGCTGGGCGTCATGCGGTAGTACGTGCCGCCTACGTTGAAGACGATCTCCTCGGCGGCGGTGATCTCTACTTTCTTCTCGGTGCTGGTGATGCGCAGCGTGTCGCGCGACACCATCTCCATCTCATTGTTCTGCGCCTGCGCGATGAATTTGCCCTTGCGCGCGATCAGCTTGACATCCTCTGTGTGGCCGCACAACGAAACGCCCTTACCCGCGCTGCCGACGATGCTGGCGCCGCTGGAGAGGGAGAGATGCTTGCCGGTGGTCAGCGCTGTGTGGTCGCCGCTGTGCAGGTGCGTGGTCTTGGCGGTCGTGCTGGCGATGCCTGCCGGGCTTGCCACTATCAGCATTGGTTCGCTCAGTTCCCCAAGGGGGTCGCCTGTGCCCCGGATAACCTGGTTTTGCGCCGCGATGGCCTCGGCTACATCCTCCTGTTCATTGGTTTGCGCGAGGGCCGCGATGCTGGCCTCCAGCACATTGCGTGCTTCGCCCAGTGCCTGTTCCAGCCGCTGGATCGTTTCGCGCATCGCCAACGCATGGCCCTCTGCCTTGCGCCGGGCCTCGGTAGTGATCAGCATGCCGTCCGAACGGATGGCGCCCTTGCCATCGGTGCGCAACTCGAACCCTTCGCCGCGCTTGTCCTTGCGCCCCTCGGCGTCCTTTACCCGCACGTTGTGGCCCAGCGCCAGCAAGCTGTTCTGGTAGGCCGAGGCTACCTGGACCTGTTGTTGATCCTGGGTATCGTCATAGAGTGTGTGGTTGCGGCCCTCGCCAAACAGCTCCTTGCTCCGATAGCCGGATAGGGCATGCTGGCCGGGCAGGTTCCAGGGCGGCAGGTTCAGGCGGTTGTTCACCCGCCCGACAATGATCGGCAGGTCCGGGTCGCCTCCCATGAATTCCACCAGCACTTCCTGGCCGATGCGCGGCACGTGCGTGCTGCCGAACTGGTCGCCCGAGGCATAGTCGGCCACGCGAATCCAGCAGGAACTGTTCGCGTCGTCTTTGCCATAGCGGTCCCACGGGAACTGGACGCGGACCCGCCCCACGTCATCGCACCAGATGGCCTGGTTCTCGGGGCCGACGACCCTGGCGCTGTGATAGCCGCCCACCTTGGGCTTTTCCACGCGCTCTGGGCGGAAGATCTCATTGCTGGGCTGCGCTTCGAATTCGACCTCGCAGCGCCATTGCTGGCCGCTGCCGGAGACTTCCCCCACGTCCTCGATCCACAGGCGCGCGGCATAGATCAGGAATTCGCGGTTCGCCTTGCGCCGCATGAACCGCTTGAGTGTGAACATGCAGCCCGGCACCATCGCGCGCACGTTGCCCTTGCCCCGCACCCGGTAGCCGTGCTGGCGCATCGCTTCCATGCGGATGCGTGCGAGCATGTCGCCTTCCTGCCAGGCATCGCTGCCGGTCTTGGGTTGGGTGAAGTCGCCCGGCCACACATACCGTTCCTGCATCGGGTGGCTGGTGTCGCGCGGATCTTTGCTGGTGACGTTCAGATCGGCACGCGGCTGGTTGAAGTCGTAGTCGCCGTGCGTCCACTTGCCCGACACCAGCCGGTCGTGGATTTCGAAGGCGTGCAGGTGTTCCTTATCCACGCGATCCGAAGAGGGATACCAACTGATCGTGTGATAGGCGGCGCTGGGGAATTTGCGAAAGGCGCCGTTGCCATCGGTCAACACCATGCGGTGATGGCCATCTGCGTGTTCCCAATGGAAGTTGATTCCAAATTCGCTGAGGATGCGACAGAGAAACCGGTAGTCCGTTTCACCGAACTGCCACTGACATTCGCGCCGAGGGTACTCGATGCCGAACAGGCGCCGCTCGACCGGGAAGGTGTAATCCGACAGCACTTTCTCGGCGATTTCAATCACCGTCATGTTCTGGAACGACTTGTAATCGGTGGTCTGTGTGGCGAGCCAAAGCCAGGGGCGCAGCGTCATGCGGTAGACGACGTGCTGGTTCTCATAGATGGGGCCGTACAGGTCGGTGACGATGCCGGTGATTTCGCGCGTGCCCTTGCCGACGCCACCTTCAGGGCCTGACCCGGCGCCGTCCAGTTCAATTTCAACCGTCAGTTCCTGCCCCTGCATGGCTTCCATGTCCAGTTCGGCGGCAGGGCCATACAGGGCATTGCGTGCATCCGGGGTCTTGAGTTCCAGTTCGTAGGCGAACAGGCTGTTGATGCTTTCGGTGCCAGACAGCTTGGAGAACACCAGCATCGGCTGGCCAAGCAAAGTGGGCATGCCCGCACCGGTGACGCGGACGGTGCGGGAGGAAAACGACGGCAAGCGATGACCCATGCAAAACACTCCGTGAGAGATTGGAACTCGGTGGCTTGCGCATGGCGGCTGCCACGCGGTTCGGCCAGTCCAGGCGCAGTGACTCAGGGTGATGCTAAATAGGTGCGCTTAGCGAGTAAATCGGACGCGTCCGAATTCGCTATCGAAGTCAAATGAAAAGCGGAATGAGTTACGGCTGATATCACGCTCATTTCGGATGGCGCGACCAGCCTGGCGCAAGAGGCAATACCCGCGCTAGCGCGTTTGCAAATTGCTTACATTGCGTGGCGCGCAAACGACGCGGTCAGGTACTGCTGTCTGGTGCATGTCCGGCCATCCTTGCGCGTTGCGTGCCGGGCTTCTAGGAGGGCCAGAAGTTATCCGGATGAGGACTGCTACCTGATCGCCGGTGCGCACGGATCGCTAGCCGTGCAGACCATGCGACTCAAGACCTGCGCGCGCGACAAAGACCGCTCATGGTTAAAGCCATTCCAGGCCAGCGTGGCCGGATTGGTGCACGAGGACCCGCTCGAACGGCAGCTCGCGCATTTCTGCGACGTGATCCACGGCACGGCGAAGCCTCTTGCCACCGTGCATGATGGGCTGCAGAATCTGCGTGTCGCCGAGGCCATCGCCGAGGCTGCGCGCACAGGCTGCATCGTCGGGACGGTGGAGGCCTGAGCCGTGCATCCGCCAGCAAGGCGGCACCGATCGGAAGACCGGCAAGAACACCTGGGAAAGAGGAAACAACATGCAATCCGTACTCGTCATCAACGGCCCCAACCTGAACCTGTTGGGCACGCGCGAGCCGCAGATCTATGGCTCGACCACGCTGGCGGACGTCGAGGCGGCCCTGAAGCAGCAGGCCGCCGGAATGGGCTTGTCGCTGGACTGCTTCCAGAGCAACCACGAAGGCGCCATCGTCGACCGCATCCACGCGGCGCGCACCGAGGGCGTCAGCTACATCCTGATCAATCCCGGCGCGTTCACGCACACCAGCGTGGCGATCCGCGACGCCTTCGCCGGCGTGGCGATTCCCTTCGTGGAGGTGCATATCTCGAATGTGCACAAGCGCGAGGCGTTCCGCCACCATTCCTACCTGTCCGATATCGCGGAGGCGGTGATGGCAGGCTTCGGCACGCAGGGCTATGGCCTCGCGCTGCAGTTCATTGGCGCGAAGCTGAGAGCCACGCCGGCTAAATGAAAGCGGCGCGGCCCGGCGGAAAGCCGCCGGGCCGCGCCTCGCGCCGTCATGCGTTTCAGTGAGCGGGGGACTGGCCCTCGATCGCGCCAGGGACTGCGCGCGGCGCCATGAAGTACATCCAGGCCAGCGCGAGGAAATACGCGCAGGGAATCATGGTGAACAGCACCGAGTAGTTGTTGTGCGTCCTGGTCAGCACGTAGCCGACGAGCTGGGTCATGAACATGCCGCCGACGGCGCCCATCATGCCGCCGAAGCCGAACACGGAGCTGATGACTTCCTTGGGCGTGTAGTCCATCACCATGCTCCAGATGTTCGCGGTCCAGGCCTGGTGCGCGCCAATGGCGATCGAGATCGCGGCCACCGCCATCCACAGGCTGCTGGCGCCGGCGGCGAACACGATCATGGTGATGCAGGCGGCGAAGAGCAGCATCGACAGCAGCCGTGCCTTCACCGGCGCCATGCCCCGGCCGATCAACAGCGACGACAGCGCGCCGCCGCCAACGCTGCCGAGATCGGCGGCGAGGTAGATGACGATCAGCGGAATGCCCATCTGCGTCACGTTGATGCCGAGGTTGTACTGCTGGTTGAGAAACGGCGGCAGCCAGTAGAGATAGAACCAGAATACGGGGGCCGTGATGGTGTAGGCCAGCGCGAAGGCCCAGGTGCCGCGCATGCGCAGGATGCGCGAGTACGGCACCTTCTGCGGCGCGGGTTCCACGCCTTGCTGTACGTAGCGCAGCTCGCCCTGGCTGACGCGCGGGTGCTGCTCGGGATCGTAGTAGTTGCGCACCCAGAACACCACCCAGATGAGGCCGAGCGCGCCGATGCAGAAGAAGGCGGCCTGCCAGCCCCAGGCCACGAGGATCAGCGGCAGCATGACCGGCGCGACCATGGCCCCGACGTTGGTGCCGGCATTGAACAGGCCCGTGGCCACGGCACGCTCGCCCGCCGGAAACCACAGCCGCGTGGTCTTGACGCAGGCGGGATAGTTGGCGGCTTCGGTCAGGCCCAGGAAGAAGCGGCAAACCATGAAGCCAACGGCCGACACCGCCAGGCCGTGCGCGCCGGCGGCGACGCTCCACAGCAGCACCGCGATCAGGAACGCGCGCTTCACGCCGACCTTGTCGATAAAGCGCCCCTGCGCCCCAAAGCCCACGGCATAGCCAACCTGGAACCAGAAGTTGATATTGGCGTAGTCCTGGGCTGTCCAGTTCATGGCCTTGGCCAGTACCGGCTGCATCACGCCCAGCGCCGCACGGTCGATGTAGTTCAGCGTGGTGGCGAAGAACACCAGGGCCAGCATGCCCCAGCGCATGCGCCCGACGGCGAAGGCCGAGCGTATCTTGTCGCCAATCGTGCCATGCACGGCGAGTGGCGTGACAAGGTCCTTATGTGTCGTAGTCATGGGGGTGTCTCCGGGAATTTCCATTCTGTCTTGCGCCCTTGCCGTGGCATGGCGTCTGTGCTTTTGCGGCAGCGTACCCGCTGCGTGGCCGGCGAGCGCGCCGCTCAATAGGCGATCCTGGCCACGGCGCGTAACGCATCGGCCGTTGCCGTGCCGAAGCCGAAGAATTCCAGGTAGGCCGGAATCATTTCGAACAGCATGTCGGTGCCGACCTGGACCTTGCAGCCGCGCGCGATGGCCGCGCGCAGCAAGGGCGTGTATTCGGATTTCATCACCACCTCGCCAACCCATGCCTGCGGATCGATGCGCGATACGTCGAAGGGCAGGGGATCCGTCTCGTTCATGCCCAGCGGCGTGGCGTTGACCACCACTTCGTAGCCGGCGGGGTCGTTGGCGCCCACGCTGACCTGCAGGCTCGGATAGTGCGACTGCAGGCGTGCCGCCAGCGCTTGCGCGGAGGCTTCGCGCGCGTCGAACAGCCCCAGCCGCGCCACTCCGGCGGCAGCCAGCGACGCGGCGATGGCCGAACCGACGCCGCCGCAGCCCGAGACCAGCACGCTGGCGCCCTCCAGCCGGCAGCCCTTGCGCTGGATGCCGCGCACGAATCCGGCGCCATCGAACTGGTCGCCCAGCAAGGTGCCATCCTCGCGCAGCAGCACGGCGTTGCAGGCGCCGGCGATGCGCGCGGTCGGGGTGAGCGCGTCCACCAGTTCCATGGTGGTGACCTTGTGCGGCATGGTGATCAGCGCGCCGCGGATATTGGTCAGCCGGAACAGCGCGCGGAATCCGCTCGCGAAGTCCTCCGCTTTCAGGCCCATGGGCACCACCACGGCATTGATGCCGCGCTGTTCGAACCACGGGTTGTAGATCATCGGCGCCTTGAATGACTCGGTGGGGTAGCCGATATGGGCGATGAGAGTGGTCTTGCCGTTGATCATGATGTAGGCCGGGTTCGATGTGGATAGCCGAAGCTTAGAGGCTCAAGTGGCTTGTTCCAAGAGATTCAATCGGCACAATGCGCGATAGATGGACGAATGCGCGCGATTATAGGTCGAAATTCGGGTTTGCCCCCGGTGCTCCACCTACCCGGACAGAGCGGCAAGGCGAGATAAGGGTTTACGCCAGTTTCGTGCGTTCATCGTTCGCCGGTGCACGAATAATGTGGCGGGCCGGGGCTGTTGCCATTGTTGGCTGCGGGGGCGGCGGCTACGCTTCGGCTGCCGCCGCGCCCACCCGGTTCGGCGCGCGCGGGTCTTGCGGCCGGGCTAGAGCGAAGCCGGGGCCCTTGCTATGATGAGTGACGCCACACCCGCAGCCACCACGGATTCCATAAAGGAGCAGAGACATGAGCCTGTCGGCAGACGCTTTTTCCCCGCGCGGCGACGATTTCCAGCCTTGGGAGAATCCGCTGGGCATCATGGGTTATGAGTTCATCGAATTCGCGTCTCCCGACCCCGTGGCGCTCGGGCGTACCTTCGAGCGGTTCGGCTTCCATGCCATTGCCCAGCACCGGCACAAGAACGTGAAGCTGTTCCGGCAAGGCGAGATGAACTTCATCGTCGACGCGGAGCCGGATTCCTTCGCCACCCGCTATGCGTCCGAATACGGCCTGTCGATCTGTGCGGTCGGCATTCGCGTGAACGATGCGGCAACGGCCTTCGCGCGCGCGATCGATGCGGGCGCATGGCCGTTCGAGGGCGGGACGGTGGGGCCCATGGAACTGAACATTCCCGCCATCCAGGGCATCGGCCAGTCCATCATCTACTTCATCGACCGCTGGCGCGGCAAGGAAGGCCGGCCCGGCGACGTAGGCGACATCTCCATCTACGACGTCGATTTCCGCTCGCTGGCCCATGCGGCTTCGGACGCCGCCGCGTCCACCGCAGCCGGCCTCACCCGCGTGGACCATCTGACGCAGGCGGTCGATCCGGGCCACCTGGAAGAGTGGCTCGATTTCTACCGCAACGTGCTCGGGTTTCGCGAGATCCACGAAGTCAACGCCGGCTGGCATGTCGCCAGCGATTCACGCGTACTGCTTTCGCCATGCGGTCTGATCCGCATCCCGATCTACGAGAAGGGCACGCAGCGGCACGACCAGATGGAGCACTACCTGTCCGGCCATCACGGCGAGGGTATCCAGCATATTGCGCTGGCGACCGACGACCTCGTGGCCAGCGCGGCCGCGCTGGAGCGCAACGGCGTGCGTTTCGTCGAGCCGCCACCAGCCTATTACGACACCGTCGATGCGCGCGTGCCTGGCCACGGGCTGGATCTGGCCGCGTTGCGGCGCTATGGCATCCTGGTGGATGGCGCGCAGCGCGACGACGGGACGCGCGAGCGCTTCCTGCAAGCCTTCGCCCGGCGCGAGGCCGGCGAATTCTTCTTCGAGATCGTCCAGCGCGACGGCTACCACGGTTTCGGCGAGGGCAACCTGCCGGCGCTGGAAGCGGCCATGGCCCGCGCGCCCAGGTCGCCGGCCTGACCGGCCTGCGGATGGCCGCGCAGTGCCAGCTGCCACGCCAGGCCGCCAACGGCGATGCCGCACTGGCTTGACGGCACGGACTTGCTCGCGGATAGTGCGGTTCGCGGCATCCCGTGCTCAGCGCGGCGCCGGTGTCGTCCCAGCTTTTTCCTCCCTTGTTTCAGGCCGTGCAGCCGCGGCCCTCGCGTTCGCCGTCACCATGAATCTTCGCCCTCCCGCTGTCTTTCCGGCATGCCCAACCCTTGCCCGGCTGATGCTGGCGCCGGCCCTGGCACTTTGCCTCGGCTTGCCCGCGTGCTCCCGGCACGACACCTCGCCCGAGGCGGCCGGCGCCTCGTCCGCCGAGGCCAGGCCGGCCTCCGCGGCGGTTGCGCAGGCCGACAGCCTCAAGCGCGAGGCCCTGATCCGGCTCGCCTTTCCCGGCTGGCGCGACGACGACAAGGGCCGCGTGGTGCGCGCCCGTTTGCCGGACCAGGAGTACAAGGGCAAGGGCGAGGCGCCGCTGGTGGAGGACACCATCGACGTCAAGCCGATCCAGGTAATCCGGCTGGATGACATCCACGCCGTGATGCTGACCGAAGGCGTGACCGTGGATGAAGGCGGCACGCGCAACGATAGCCACGCCGCGGGCGCCTGGCTGGGTGCGTATTTTTTCACGCGCAACGGTGAAGCCTGGCAACTGGACCGGCGCGTCGACGGCTATGACTACACCGGCGTGGAAGGCTCGCTGGGACAGTCATCCGTCACGAAGATCTCAGCCACGGATTTCGCGCTGACCCAGACCTGGGGCAGTTGCTGGCAGGGCTATTGCGGCAGCTGGGCCTCCGTCTATCGCCTGGCGCCGGGGCAGATATCGACCTTGCTGGGCAGCGTGGCAATGAGCGCGGAAAACAGCGGTGCGCTGGAACCGTGCGCGGACGCGCTCGCCGGCAAGCCGCTCGCGCCCGCCGAACGCGGCACGGACAGCCAGGACGATGGCGAGCAGGTCTGCTACCAGGTGGAGGGCAAGCCGGCCTTCGCGCTCGGCACGGATGCGCCGGGGGAGCTCACGCTGACGTTCCAGGGCGAGGAGGTCAAGGTGCCCGGCGGCGCGGCCAAGCCCCGGCGCCGCTCGCTGGACGCAGTGGTGCGCTATCGTTTCCAGGACGGCAGGTACCTGGTGAGCCAGGGCCAGAACCCGGTTCCCTCTTTCTGAGCCTCCCAGGCCGGGGCGCGCCGCCGGGGCTTACCGGTGCTTGCGGGGGCGGCGCGGAAGGCGTAGCTTGTCGGCTTGCCGCCGCCGCGACGGCAAGACTCCCACGGTCCTGACCGCGCGCCGCCCGCTGCCGCCACTTCCCGAGCCGCGCCTGCACGCTTGCCGGCTCCGGCGTGCCCGTCCCACGCACTCAGAGAATCGCGCACCCATGACCGACATCCATCACGCCGCCGCCCAGGGTTTTTCCAGCCAGGCCGATACCTACGCCCGTGGCCGCCCCGACTATCCGCCGGCGCTTGGCGCCTGGCTGGAACAGGAGCTTGGCCTGCGGGCCGGCAAGACCGTGCTGGACCTGGGCGCGGGCACTGGCAAGTTCAGCCGCCTGCTGCTGGCTACCGGCGCCACCGTGATCGCGGTCGAGCCGGTTGCGGCCATGCGTGCGCGGCTCAGCGCCGCGGTGCCCTCGGTGCAGGCGCTCGAGGGCACCGCCGAGGCCATCCCGCTGCCCGGCGCCAGCGTCGACGCGGTGGTCTGCGCGCAAGCCTTCCACTGGTTCGCCAACAGCGCCGCCATGGCCGAGATCGGCCGCGTGCTGCGCCCGGGCGGCAAGCTCGGCCTGGTCTGGAACGTACGCGACGAATCGGTCGACTGGGTGGCGCGGCTCACCGCCATCATGACGCCGTTCGAGGGCGATGCGCCGCGCTTCTACAAAGGCGACTGGAAGGCGGTGTTTCCGGCGGCAGGCTTCGGCGAACTAGCCCTGTCCGCCTTCCCCTACGAGCATGTCGGTCCCGCGCAGCAGGTGGTCGTGGACCGCGTGATGTCGGTCAGTTTCATTGCCTCGCTGCCGCCGGCGCAGCAGGATGCGGTGCGCGCACGGCTGCAGGCCGTGATCGACGGCAGCCCGGCGCTGGCCGGCAAGCCGAGCGTGGCGTTTCCCTACCGGACCGAGGCGTATAGCTGCCAGCGGCTGGGGTAGCAGGCGCGGGCGGGGGGGCTACGGGGAAGCCGTGCCTGGCGCCGGAGCCGGTGCGGTCATGCCGTAGTCGGCCGGCGCGTCGGCCGGGCGCGGCGTGTCACCCGCTCGTTCGATCCAGCCGCCGCCGAGGAACTGGTAGAGATCGACCAGGTTCGTCAACCGTTGCAGCCGCGCGTTGATCAGCAGCAACTGCGCGCTGTAGAGGTCGTTTTGCGCGGTCAGCACGCTCAGGTAGCTGTCCACCCCGTTGCGATAGCGCAGGTCCGACAGCACCAGCCGGCGCTCCTGCGAGCCGGTGAAGCGTTCCAGTGACTTGATCTGGTTGTCGAAGGTGCCGCGCGCGGCCAGGCCATCGGACACCTCGCGAAAGGCGGTCTGGATGGCTTTCTCGTAGCTGGCGATCTCGATGCGTTTCTGTACCTGCGCCAGGTCCAGGGCCGCCACGTTCTGGCCGCCCTGGAAGATCGGCAGGGTAATCTGCGGCGCGAATGACCACGCGCCGGAACCGGGCTTGAACAGGCCGCCGAGCGTTGGCGAGAGCGTGCCCGCATTGCCCGTGAGCGTCACGCGGGGGAAAAAAGCCGCGCGCGCCGCGCCGATGTTCGCGTTGGCGGCCAGCAGTAATTGCTCCGCGGCGGCAATGTCGGGGCGCCGCGTCAGCAGGTCGGACGGCAGGCCCGCCGGGATATCGGCGAGCAGGGCCTGGCTGTTGAGCGGCAGGCCCGGCGGCAGGTCCTCCGGCAATGGCTCTCCCACCAGCAGCACCAGCCCGTTCTCCGCCTGCGCGCGCAGCCGGGCTTCCGTTTCCAGGTTGGCGCGCGCCTGCTCGACGACGCCTTCGGACTGCCGCAGGTCAAGCTCCGAGCCGGTCCCGACATCGAACTTCAGGCTGGTGATGCGCAACGACTCCTCGGCCGTCACCAGCGTGGCGCGCGTGACGGCGAGCGCATCGTCGAAGGCGAGCATGGCGAGATACTGGTTCGCCACCGAAGACAACAGGGCAAGCTCTGCCGCCTTGCGGCTTTCCGCCAGCGACAGGTACTGCGCGAGCGCCTGGTCCGACAGGCTGCGGATACGGCCGAAGAAGTCGATTTCCCATGACGCGTTGAGGCCGACCGAATATTCGGCCGCAATGGTCCGGCCCGCGACCGTCAGGTTCGCCGGCGTGCGCGCCCGGGTTCCCGAGGCCGCCGCGTTGACCGAGGGAAACAACGCCGCGCGCGTGATCTGGTACTGCGCCCGCGCCGCTTCTATGTTCAGTACCGACACGCGCAGGTCGCGGTTGTTCTTCAGCGCCAGCTCGAGCAGGCGCTGAAGACGCGGATCGGCAAAGAAATCCCGCCAGCCGATATCGGTCGCCGGCGCGGCCGCCGTGGTACTCTCCGCGCCGCTCGCGGCGGGCTGCTGGCCGTAGGCGCCGCCGGCGGGGAAGGCCGGCGCAACAGGGGCGGCCGGGCGCTCGTAGCGTGGCTGGAGCGTGCAGCCGGCGGCCAGGATGGCCACGGCGGTCGTGATCGATGCGAGTCTGGGCATCTCAGTGTCCTTCCCTGTGCATGCCGGCGTCGCCGTTGCTGTCCGGCTGGTCAGGCTGGCCGGAAGGCGGCGATGGCGGGGGAGGCGTCCCCGGCGCTGCCTTGGTCTTGCTGAACTTGCCGATCACGACGAAGAACATCGGGATCATGAAGATGGCCAGGAAGGTCGCCGTCAGCATCCCGCCGATCACGCCGGTACCGATCGCATGCTGGCTGCCCGAGCCCGCGCCGTTGCTGAGCGCAAGCGGCATCACGCCAAGGATGAAGGCGAGCGATGTCATCAGGATCGGGCGCAGGCGCAGGCGGGAGGCCTCCACCGCCGCATTGATGGTGCTCATGCCCTGGTCGCGCAGGTCGCGGGCGAATTCCACGATCAGGATGGCGTTCTTGGCCGACAGGCCCACCGTGGTCAGCAGGCCGACCTGGAAGAACACGTCGTTCTCCAGCCCGCGCAGGGTGGCTGCCAGCAGCGCGCCCAGGACGCCGAGCGGCACGACCATGATCACAGAGAACGGAATCGACCAGCTTTCATACAGCGCGGCCAGGCACAGGAACACGAACAGGATCGAAATGCCATAGAGGATCGGCGCCTGCGAGCCGGACTGGCGCTCCTGGTACGACAGGCCCGTCCATTCGTAGCCGATGCCGGGCGGCAGTTTGGCGGCGATGGCTTCCATGGCGTTCATCGCCTGGCCGGTGGATTTGCCGGAAGCGGCCGCGCCCTGGATCTCGGTCGCCGGAATGCCGTTGAAGCGTTCCAGCTTGGGAGATCCATAGATCCAGGCCCCCGAACCGAATGCCGCGAACGGCACCATGCCGCCGGACGCGTTGCGCACGTACCAGGCGTTCAGGTCCTCGGGATTCATGCGGAATCTCGGCTCTCCCTGCACGTAGACCTTCTTGATCCGGTTGTCGGTGTCGAGGAAGTTGTTGATGTACAGGGAAGCCCATGCCGCGGAGAAAGTCTGGTCGATGTCCGCGGCGCTGACACCGAGCGCATTGGCTTTTTCGCGGTCGATGTTGACCTTGAACTGCGGTGTGTCGTTCAGGCCGTTCGGGCGGACCTGCGCGAGCATCGGATCCTGCGCCGCCATGCCGAGCAGCATATTGCGCGCCTGCATCAGTTTCTCGTGGCCCAGGCCGGCGCGATCCTGCAACTCGAAGTCGAAACCCGCGGCCGTGCCGAGTTCCGGGATCGACGGCGGATTCAACGGGAACACGTTGGCGTCCTTGTACCCGGCGAAATGTCCGAAGATCCGCTTGACCAGGGCAGGGGCTTTAAGGTCCGCGGACTCGCGCTGCTTGAAGTCCTTCAGCCGCACGAACACCAGGCCGGAGTTCTGCCCCCGGCCGGCAAAGCTGAAGCCGTTCACCGTCAGCACCGCCTCGACCGCGTCTTTCTCGCTATTCAGCAGGTACTGCTGCACATCCAGCAGCACCTTGGCGGTGCGCTCCTGCGTGGAGCCCACGGGCGCCTGCACCAGCACGAACATCGTGCCCTGGTCTTCTTCCGGCAGGAACGCCTTGGGCAGCCGCACGAACAGGAAGCCCACGATCAGGATCACCACCAGGTAGATGATCAGCCAGCGGCCGGAGCGCCGGATCACGTGCACCACGCCGCCACGGTATTTCTGCTGGCTCTTCGCGAACGTACGGTTGAACCAGCCGAAGAAGCCGGTCTTTTCGTCGTGATGGCCCTTCGGGATCGGCTCGAGCATGGTCGCGCACAACGCCGGCGTCAGGATCAGCGCGACCATCACGGACAGCACCATGGCGGCGACGATGGTCAGCGAGAACTGCCGGTAGATCGCGCCCACCGAGCCGCCGGAGAACGCCACCGGCACGAACACCGCCGACAGCACCAGGGCCACGCCGACCAGCGCGCCGGTGATCTGCTCCATGGCCTTGCGCGTCGCGTCGCGCGGCGACAGGCCTTCCTCGGCCATGACCCGCTCGACGTTCTCCACCACCACGATCGCATCGTCCACCAGCAGGCCGATGGCCAGTACCATGCCGAACATCGACAGCGTGTTGATCGAAAACCCCACCACCGACATCACCGCGAACGTCCCCAGCAGCACCACCGGCACCGCGATCGTCGGGATCAGCGTGGCGCGCAGGTTCTGCAGGAACAGGTACATGACCAGGAACACCAGCACGATGCCTTCGATCAGGGTCTTGATCACTTCCTCGATCGACAGCGTGATGAACGGCGTGATGTCGTACGGATACTCCACCACCACGCCCTGCGGCGCGTACCGCAGCAGCTCGGTCATCTTGGCGCGTACCGCCTTTGCTGTGCTGAGCGCGTTGGCACCGGTGGCGAGCTGGATGCCGAAGGCCGCGGTCGGCTGGCCGTTGTACTTGGTGTCGAAGTTGTAGTTCTCGCCGCCAAGATCGATCCGCGCCACATCCTTCAGGCGCACCTGCGAGCCGTCGGTATTCACTTTCAGCAGGATATTGCCGAACTGCGCAGGGGTTTGCAGCAGCGTGGCTTCCGTGATGGTGGCCTGCAGCATTTGTCCCGGCACCGACGGCGTGCCGCCCAGGCTGCCGCCGGCCACCTGCACGTTCTGCGCCGCGACCGCGTTCTTGACGTCGATCGGCGTCAGGCTGTAGTTGTTCAGCTTGGTCGCGTCCAGCCAGATGCGCATCGCGTACTGCGTGCCGAACAGCGTCACCGTACCGACGCCGTCGATCCGGCTGACCGGGTCCAGCACCTTCGATGCCACGTAGTTGGCGAGGTCGTAGCGGCCCATGCTGCCATCCTTCGACACAAAGGCGAGGATCAGCAGGAAGCTGCTGCTCGATTTCGTGACCTTGGTGCCCAGTTGCTGCACGGCCTGCGGCAAGAGCGGCGTCGCGAGTTGCAGCTTGTTCTGTACCTGGACCTGCGCAATGTCCGGATTGGTGCCGGCCGCGAAGGTCAGCGTGATGGTGGCCGTGCCGGAGTCGTCGCTGGTGGAGGACAGGTAGAGCAGGTGATCGAGACCGCTCATCTGCTGCTCGATTACCTGCGTGACGGTATCTTCGACGGTTTTTGCGGAAGCGCCGGGATAGGTGGCGCTGATCTGGACGGCGGGCGGGGCAATCGTCGGGTACTGGGCAACCGGCAACGTGGCGGTGGAGGCCAGGCCGGCCAGCATCAGGATGATGGCGATCACCCACGCAAAGATTGGCCGGTCGATAAAGAACTTTGCCATGAAGGCGGCTCCCTTTTATTGCGCGGCCGGGGTGGATGACGGGGATGGCGCCGACGATGGCGCCGCTGTCGCCGATGCCGCAGGCGCGCTCGCGGGGGGCGTTGCCTGCGCGCCGGAGGCCGGCTGCGCCGGCACCTGGGCCTCGACCGGCTTTACCGTCATGCCGGGTTTTGCCTTTTCCACGCCGTTCACGATCACGCGATCGCCCGGTAGCAGGCCGCTGTCCACCACCCAGCCATTGCCGAAGGTGCCCGAAGTGGCGATCTGGCGCTGGGCTACCTTGTTGTCCTGGCCGACCACGAGCACCACCGGCTGCCCCTTCTGGTCATGCGTGACGCCGATCTGGGGCACGACGATGGCCTTGTCGTTCATGCCCTCGTCGATGCGCGCGCGCACGAACATGCCCGGCAGCAGCACCCGGTCCTGGTTGGGGAAGATCGCGCGCACCGTGACGGAGCCCGTGCCCTGGTCGACGCTCACGTCGGTGAACTGGATCTGGCCGGTCTGCGGGTAAGTGCGGCCGTCTTCGAGCAGCAGCGTGACCTTGGCGGCGTTGGCGCCGCTGGTCTGCAACCGGCCTTCCAGGATCTGGCGGCGCAGCCGCAGGCCTTCCACGCTCGATTGCGTCAGGTTGACGTAGATGGGGTCCATTTGCTGCACGGTGGTCAGCAGGGTGGCCTGGCTGGCCTGCACGTAGGCGCCCGGCGTGACCTGCGACACGCCGCTGCGCCCGGTGATCGGCGAGACGACATCGGTGTAGCCCAGGTTGATCTGCGCCGTTTCCACGCCAGCCTTGCCAGCTGCCACGTCGGCCACCGCCTGGCCCAGCGCGGCAACGGCGTTGTCGTAGTCCTGCTTGCTCACGGCGTTTGCCCCGACCAGTATCTTGTAGCGCTGGACCAGCGCTTGCTGCGTGCCGACGTTGGCCTGCGCCTTCGCCAGCGCCGCCTTGGCATTGTTGAGCGCGGCAATGTAGGGCGTCGGGTCGATCTTGTAGAGACGCTGTCCGGTCTTGACGTCGGAGCCCTCGGTGAATTCCCGGCGCTGCACGATGCCATCGACCCGCGCGCGCACCTGCGCCACCAGGAACGCGCTGGTGCGGCCGGGTAGTTCGGTCGTGACAGGCACGGTGGCCGGCTTGACGGTGACGACGCCGACTTCCAGCGGCGGGGGCGGCGGCGCAGCAGGTTTCTGTCCGCACGCGGCAAGCACTACGGCAATCGTCGCGGCACTGATATGGCGAAATGGAACCCGCTCGATGCGCATGAAAGAACCTCGGAATCGGTGGTAGGGGACTGGAGACACGAAAACACGCATGCGCCGGATGCCCGCCGGACCGGGCCGGCGGGGCGGCTTGACGGCCCGGTGACGGATGCGGCGCGGCGGGGCGCCGGCCGGCGCCGGGGAAGCAAGGCGGCAGCCATTCCGGCTTTGCGCCGCGCAAGGCCATCGTTGAAGGTTCGGCTATCGGTCGTGGCCGCGATCAGGGCGGCGGCGATGGCCGGAAGCCTCGCACGGCGCGCGGGAAAGGCCGTGAGAGCGTTGATGCCTGACCTGGCCATGGGAAATGGCAGGACGAACGAGGTGGAGGAAGGTGATTTCCGCAAACTGAATGCGAGCCTGTGTCAGTGCACTCAATCCAGCCATTGCTCGATCACTTCATCGTGACGTCATGCCGTCATGCCGTGAAGCGCTGTGACTATTCATTTACCGTCACAGCAGGGCAGAGTGGGGCGAAACGGCGGGGCGAAATGGCGCATCACATCACTCTAGATCACTTGCATGACAATGCAAGGAACGTCGTGAAGTATCGCGGGCCGCACGAGCCTGGCGCGGAAGTCGGCGATACGCCGCGATTGCGGCGGCGGACAGCGACGCACCCCCTGCGATGGAATAAAACCGGGGCGCCATGCGTTTACCCGTTGGGCAGGACCGGCGGCGGCATGCGCGCAGCCGGCCGTGGCGCATGCGGCATCGGCCGATGCCGCCGCCGCGTGGCCTGCCACCAAGGAGACCAACATGAAAGCGCTCCGACTGGTTTCAGCATTGCTGCTGGCGTTGATGGCGGTGGCGGCCTGCTCGTCGGATGGCGGCGGGTCCGGCCAGTCATCGGCCTCGCGCGACGGCAGTCGTAGCACGAGCGGCACCGGCGGCATGGGCGGCGGCGGGTACTGAGATCCGCGCGGATGCATCGGGATGCGTGCCCCATGTCTTGTCAGCTGTGAGCTTTGGCGATGACATAGCGGTCTGGCTTCCGCAACTGCGGCGCTATGCGCGCGCCCTTACCGGCGACGCCGCGTGGGCGGACGACCTGGTGCAGGACACCGCGGAGCGCGCGATCGCCCAGGGCAGCCGCCTGCGCGCGGGCAGCAACGTCAGGGCCTGGATGCTGACCGTGCTGCGTAATCTCTATATCGATCAGTTGCGCCGCCGCCGCGAAGTGGCCGTGGACGACGCCGACCCGCTGTGGCAGCGGCAGGAGGCCCCGGCAGGCGAAATCGACGGGCTCTTGCTGCGCGATGTGCAACGCGCGCTGTACCGGCTGCCGGCAGAGCAGCGTGAAGTGCTGCTGCTGATCGTGCTGGAGGGCTTGAGCTACCAGGAGGCCGCCGCGGTATTGCAGGTGCCGCCTGGCACCGTGATGTCGCGCCTGGCGCGGGCGCGGGAGCGCTTGCGCGCGTGGCTTGGCGATGGCACCGGTGGCGCAGGTGGAAACAGCGAGCGGCACGTGCCGCTCAAGGTGGTGAGAAATACGCCATGAACGACGATCGGGAAACTGGCTCCAGCCAACCCGCACCGGATATCGAGGCGATAGCGCGCTTGTGCGCGCTGGTGGACGGCGAACTGCCGGAGTCCGAAGCGGCGGCCGCCCGCGCGGCGCTGGCGCATGACGCGCAGGCGGCAATGCTGGCGGAGCGCTATCGCCAGCAGAATGCCGCGCTCAAGGCCTTGTTTCCGCTGCCAGCCAACCTGCGTTATGTGCTGGTCAGGGCGCGGCCGCGCTGGTGGCGCCGTGCCCTTGCCGCGCTGGGCTGGGCGCTGGCCGGAATGGCGCTGGCCCTCGGCGTGGCCTGGCTTCCCGGTGCGAGCGCCGATCCCCGCGAGTTCGCGCGCCACGCCGATGCCGCCTACGCGGTGTTCGCGCCCGAACAGCGCCATCCGGTCGAGGTGGCGGCTGCCGACCAGCCACACTTGCAGGCCTGGTTGTCGCGCCGGCTCGCGCGCACGCTGACCATCCCGTCGCTGGACGAATACGGATTCGCGCTGCTGGGTGGCCGGCTGCTTGTGGGCGACGCCGGCCCGGCTGCGCAACTGATGTACCAGAACGCGGCCGGCGAGCGGCTCACGCTGTACATCACGCCGGCGGCGCCGGCTTCGGCCTCGCTCGGCCTGCTGCGCCAGGCGGACCGCCGCACCTATTACTGGGTCGGGGGCGGAGCCGGCTATGCGCTGTCAGGCCAACTGGGCGAAGCTCGCCTGCGCGCCATCGCCGGCGATGTCTGCGCCAGCCTGGGAGGGCATCCGGAGGCGTGGCGATAGCGGTCCGCGGCGCGTTTTGACGACGTCAGGCAGCGTGGCATGAACGGGGGAATAAACGGGGGAATAAGCGGGGGCGCCAATCCGTTTACGTAATGCAGGCGCGCAGGCGCGTGCGCCAGCCGCGCCAGCGGGTCCTGCAGGCAAACCGATGTGCCGCGGGATGTGCCTTGCGCGTTGCCCTGGTACGTCGCAAACGTCGGGCGTTCGTTCCCTGGGATGACATCATGGGAAAAGCTCTGGGTGCCGTGGCGGCGTTGCTTGCCGGCCTCGGCTTGAGCGTGCCGGCCGCAGCGCAGATGGCCGCTGACGCATGGAACGGCTATTCGTCGCCCTGCCAGCAGATGGCGGGACAGGTGGAGATCGATGGCTACCTGCAGCAAGTGGTCGGGCTGGCCTGCCTGCAGCCGGACGGTTCGTGGCAGATGGTGGAAAGCTCCGGCGGCACCATGATCTATACGCAGCCGGCTTACTACGTCGATCCGTGGTACTGGGCGCCGGTCGGTGTCGGCTTTGGGGCGAGCTTTATCTTCGTTGACCGTTTTCATCACTTTCACCATATGCACCACATGTCCTTCGCGCACGCGGGGGGCGGCTTCCATGGCGGCATGCGCGGTGGGTTCCGGGGCGGGTTCCGCGGTGGATTCCAGGGTGGATTCCATGGGGGCGGCGGTGGCGGTGGCCACCACCATTGAGGAGGGAGGCCGGCGCCGGACGTGAATGCGAAACAGGTGCTTCCGCCCGACTGTTCCACGGCGCGGTTTGCGCGGGCCCTGGATGATTTCGCCTCGGTGCTCGGGGAGGGCGCGGTATTGTCCGCGCCCTCCGACCTCGCCGCCTATCTCGATCCCTACTCGCCACTGCCCGATGAAGATCCGGGGGCCTTCGCCCCCTCCGCGGTGTTGCTGCCGGCCAGCATTGCCCAAGTGCAGGACGCGCTGCGCGTGGCAAGCGCCGCGGGCCTTGCGCTCTGGCCGGTTTCCATTGGCCGCAACCTGGGCTACGGCGGCGCCGCGCCGCGGCAGCGCGGCACGCTGGTGCTCGACCTGCGGCGCATGAACCGCATTCTCGAAGTGAACCCGGCGCTGGCCTATGCGCTGGTGGAGCCGGGCGTCAGCTATTTCGATCTCCACGCGCATTTGCGCCGCGAAGGCATTGCGCTGTGGATCGATCCGCCGGCGGTCAGCTGGGGCAGCGTGATCGGCAATACGCTGGAGCGCGGGTTTGGCGTCACGCCCTATGGCGATCACGCCGCCATGCAGTGCGGCATGGAGGTGGTACTGGCCAGCGGGGAGATCGTGCGCACCGGCATGGGCGCGCTGTCCGGCGGCACGGCCTGGCAATTGCACCGGGACGGCTATGGCCCTGGCATCGATGGCCTGTTCATGCAATCCAATCTCGGCATCGTCACCAAGATGGGCATCTGGCTGATGCCCGCGCCGGAGACGGTCTTGCTGTGCCAGGCCAGCTTTGCCCGCGAATCCGACCTGGAGACGGTAGTCGACACGCTGCGCCCGCTGCGGCTGGCCGAGGTCGTGCACGGGCCGGCCGTGATCGAAAGCGCCGTGCGCTGGGCCGCCGGCGTGTCGGCGCGCAGCGACTGGTATGACGGTGCCGGCCCCATGCCGGCAACGGCGCTGCAAGCCATGATCCGCAAGCTGGACATCGGCTGGTGGAACCTGCGTTTCGGCCTGTACGGACCGGCCGCGCTGGTGCAGGCGCGCTGGCGCATCGCGCGCAAGGCATTCGGCGCGATCCCCGGCGCGCGCCTGCGGGCCTGGCCGTACGACGCCGCCGGCGTGGCCAGCGCGCCGCCGGACAGCGCAGGCGCGCTGGGCCTGCTTGGCGTGCCCAGCTTGTCGGCCATGCGCATGCTGGCGTGGTGCGGCGGCGACGGCGCGCACCTCGATATCTCGCCACTGTGCCCGGCCACCGGTGCCGATGCCATGCGGCAATACCTGCTGGTGCGCGATCGCGCGGCGGCGCACGGCTTCGACTACTACGGTGGCTTCACCGCGGCGCCACGGTGCCTGCATCACATCTTCGCCGCCATCTTCGATCGTGCCGACCCGCAGCAGCGCAGCCAGGCGCGCGCGCTTGCGCACCGGCTGGCGGGCGAACTGGGCGCCGCAGGCTACGGCCTGTACCGCGCCCATCCGGACCTGATGGACCGCGTGGCGGCACAGCAGGATTTCAACGGGCATGCCATGCTGCGGCTGGTCGAGCGGGTCAAGGATGCGCTCGACCCGGTGGGCATGCTGGCGCCGGGGAAGCAGGGCATCTGGCCACGCGGGCGGCGTCCCCGCGCGCAGGGTGGCGGGGACAATTGACAAGGCTGGTGCCGTTCTATACCGTGGAACTGTGTGCGGGAATGTCGTTCCTTCGCCTGCGCCATTCAAGCTTTCCAGTCCTGTTTCCTGTTTCCTGTTTCTACATACATGCCACGTAAAGCTGCCCAGCTATCCGAAGCCGACAAGCATGCCGCGGAAGGCGGCGCCGTAGCCGTGGACCGGGCCCTCTATGTGCTCTCCGCGTTCCATCTTGGCGACACCACACTGAGCCTGGTCGAACTGGCACAGCGTACGGGCCTCTACAAAAGCACGCTGCTGCGCTTGCTGGCGTCGCTCGAACATGCCAGGCTGATCCTGCGTCATACCGATGGCCGCTATGGGCTAGGTCCCGAAGTGGCTCGCCTGCACTCGGTGTATTCCGCCTCCTTCTCGCTGGAGATGGTGGTGATGCCCGTGCTGCGCCAACTGGTGCAGGCCACGCGCGAGAGCGCCGCCTTTCACGTCGAGCAGGGCGAGCATCGCCTGTGCCTGTACCGTGTCGATTCGCCGCAGCCGGTGCGCGACCACGCCAAGGCGGGCGAACTGCTGCCGCGCAACCGCGGCGCCGGCGGCCGCGTGCTGCGCGCATTCAGCGGCGCGCGCGGAGAGATCTACCAGAAGATCCGGGAAGAGGGCGTTGCCGCGCTGGTTGGCGACCGGATCCCGGACATTGCCGGCGTGTCATCGCCCGTGTTCGGTCCGGACGGCCAGCTGAAGGGCGCGCTGACGTTGACCTGCCCCACGCCGCGCTTTGACGAGGCGTTTCGCCCGCATGTGCTGCTTGCGGCGCGTGACCTGACTGTGGCGCTGGGGGGCACCTTCCCGTTTCCTGTCTGATACCCGGGGATCCAGGCCTCGCTGGCGCTTGCCACGGTCGCCGGACGCACGCCGGCTCGCTGTTAGCGCTGCGTCGCTTCCTCCGTCCGAACCTGACACGAAACCAACGATGTTTGTCAGGGACAACCATGCCCGGCTTGTCGGGGGTGCCCGGTGGGGCCCCATGACGTTATCATGCGCCTTTGCGAAATTGACCCGGTATCCAGGCCGCCCCCGCCCCCGCACCTTCCCGTCAACGTCACCGGCAACACGGTATCTTCAAAGGAATCCCGTGCAGTTAGACCAGCAAACGATCGTCGTCGTCATGGTGGTTGTGTACGCCAGCGCGCTGGCCATTTCGGCGGGCCTCCTGGCGGCCTTGCGTCCCAGTGCCGCCGGGCGCCTGTGGGCATGGGGGCACCTGCTGGTGTCGGCGGCCGGACTGGTGCTGGCCGCCAATGCGTCGGCGCGCCTGGTTTATGTCGGCGCCGCGGGCGCGGCGACGTTTATCGCCGGCAGGCTGCTGATTTACCGCGGCGTGCGGATCTACTGCGGCCTGGTCTCGTGGGACCGCTCGCTGGCAGTGGGCGTGTCGGTGGCCGGACTGGCGCTGCTCGGGGTCGCCGGCATGGCCAACAGCCAGGCGCGCATGCACGTGATCGGCTATGGCTGCCTGGCCCTGGTGGCTGCGCTGACCGCCGGCACGCTGCTGTGCGCCCACGGGGGCCGGCGCAGCATCGGCACGCCGCTGGTGGTGGTCGCCAGCCTGATGCACCTGACGACGCAACTGGCCGGCTTCGCCGCCGGTGTGAACGGCATGGTGGCCTCGGGCCCGTTCTACGCCAGCAGTGCGGACGCATTCCTGCTGCTGACGCCGCTTGTGGCTACCTTGCTGGGGTTGTTCGGCTTCACGCTGATGGCAATGGAGCAGGTTATCGCCGCCAAGGAAGACGGCGCCCGGCTGGACGCGCTGACGCGCCTGCTCAACCGCGGCGCGCTCGACAAGGCGGCTACCAGCCTGGTAGCGGCATGGGAGCGCCACGGCCAGCCCTTGTCGTGCCTGGTGATCGACGTCGATCATTTCAAGCAGGTCAACGACCGTAACGGCCACCATGCCGGCGACAGCGTGCTCAAGCTGATTGCGGAGGCCATTGACAATTCGCGGCGCGCCTCCGATGTGGCCGGCCGCTACGGCGGCGAGGAGTTCTGCATCCTCTGCCCGCATACCGATGAAGGCCAGGCCACGACGCTGGCCAACCGCATCCTGAAGAAAGTGCGTGCCATCCCGCTGCCCGGCGACGGGACGGCCTTCGCCAGCGTAAGCATCGGCGTGGCCGAGCTGCGGGGCGGGGCGGCGGGGGTGGACGGGCTGTGGCGCGCGCTGTTCGCGGCGGCCGACCGTGCCCTCTACGCGGCCAAGGAGTTCGGCCGGGACCGCTATGCGCTGGCGTCCTGGATGGCGCCGGCCACGCGGCCGGTACCTGGCGACGTGGGCGATTCCGTCCACGCGCCGATCCGGTAGTTCTACCGCTCAGTCCTGCGCGGGCGGCACGTCCCGCGGCGGATGGCCGTCATAGGTCCAGATGTACTGGCGCGGGATGGGGCCCTTGTTGCGGCCGCCTTGCTGGGTTTGCTCCCATGCGTGGGCCAGGATGCCGACGGAGCGCGACAGGCAGAACAGCCCACGCGCCAGGGGGGCAGGGAAACCCAGTTCGGCATAGATCACGGCCGTGGCGCCGTCGATATTCATGGGGATGGGCTTGCTGCGGCCGGCGCCCAGTTCGGCCTCCACCGCGCGCGCGATGCCGGCGAAGCGGCCCGAAACCACGCCTTCGGCCGCGGCCTTGTCCACCAGTGCCAGCAGGCGTGGAGCGCGCGGGTCCAGCGGATGGAAGCGGTGGCCGAAGCCGGACACGAACTTGCCGTGGTTGTCGCGGTAATCCGCCAGCGCACCCTTGACCGCTTCTTCTTGCGTTTGTCCGCCGTCGACGCGCCGCGCCACATCCTGGTACAACTCCACCGCCTGCTCGCCGGCGCCGCCGTGCACGTCGCCCAGCACGTTGACGGCCGACGCCATGGCGTTGTTCAGCCCCACACCGCAAGTGGCAGCCATGCGTGCGATCGCGATGCTGGGCGCCTGCGGGCCGTGGTCCACCGCCGACATCAGCGCGGCATCCAGCAATTCGCCCTGGCCGCGGCCCGGCAGATCGCCCCGCAGCATCAGCCAGATCATCTGCGCGAACGACACCTGACCGATCAGTTGCTCGATGGGATAGCCGCGGTAGCGGATCTCGCCGGGCTGCATGTCGATGATTTCGGTGCGCCACCAGTCCTGGGACAGCCGCTGGCCTTCGTTGATGGGTTCGCTCATACGGCACGCTCCTGTTGCAGGGTTTCGATGTCAGCTTCGCCATAGCCGAGCTGGGCGAGGATTTCGCGGGTGTGCTGGCCGAGTTCCGGCGGCGGCGTATCGACCGACGGCGCCTCGCCGTTGAGCTTGAAGCCCGTGCGCACCAGCCGGATATCGCGGCCCACGCCGGGCACGTCGGCAAAGTCGCCGATCATGCCGCGCCCGCTGACCTGCGGGTGGTCCAGCGTTTGCGGCACGCTGTAGACCGGGCCGGCCGGCACGCCGGCCTCGTTGAACAACTGCCACCATGCGTCGGCGGACTTCTTCGCCAGCTCGGCTTCCAGCTCGCGCGTCAGCTCGGCGCGGTTGGCCAGCCGCGCCTGGCGTTCCGCGAAGCGCGCGTCGGTGGCGAGTTCCGGGCGACCCACCACCCGGCATACCGCTTCGAACTGTTCCTGCTTGTTGGCGGCGATATTGATCAGGCCCTCGCCGGTGTGGAAGGCCCCCGACGGGCTGGCCGTCATGTTCTCGTTGCCCATCGGCGCCGGAGTCTTGCCGGCGATCAGGTAGTTGGAGACCACCCAGCCCATGGTGGCGAGGGTGGCCTCGAGCATCGACACATCGATGAAATAGCCCTCGGTACGCTGGTGGTCGGCCAGCGCGGCGGCCACGGCAAAGGCCGCGGTGATGCCGCCGATGGTGTCCGAGACCGGGTATCCCACGCGGTAAGGCGCGGTCTGCGGGTCGCCGGTGATGCTCATCACGCCGGACATGCCCTGGATGATCTGGTCGTACGCCGGCAGGTCCGAGAGCGGGCCGTCCTGCCCGAAGCCGGAGATCGCGCAGTAGATCAGCTTGGGATTGATCAGCTTGAGAGCGTCGAAGCCCAGCCCCAGCCGGTCCATCACGCCGGGGCGGAAGTTCTCCACCAGCACGTCGGCGCTCTCCACCAGCTTGCGGAACACTTCCTTGCCGCGCGCGTGCTTGAGGTTGACGGTAATGGAGCGCTTGCCGGGGTTCTGCGCCAGGAAGGACACGCCCATCAGCCGGCGGTTGAGTTCGGCGTCGGCACCGAGCTGGCGGGCGAGGTCGCCGGTGCCCGGCGTTTCCACCTTGATGACTTCAGCGCCCATATGGGCCAGCTGGTGGCAGCAGAAAGGGCCGGCCAGCACATTGGTGAGATCGAGGACGCGGATATGGCGTAGCGGTTTTTGCATGGCGCGGATTCCAGGTATCAGTGCCGGGGCCGGCTTCGTGGCAGCGAAGCCGGCCCCGGGGTGCGGAGCGGTCGGGGCGGTAAAGACCGGGAGGCTTTACTCTACCTTGGCGCCGGACTGGCGCACGATGGTGCCCCAACGGGTGTTTTCCGCCTTCATGAACGCGCCCAGGTCGGCAGGGCTGCCGCCGCGCGGCTCGCTGCCTTCCTCGCGCATCTTGGCGATGGTGTCGGGCTGGGTGATGGCCTTGTTGATTTCCTCGTTGACGCGCTTGACCACGTCCGCCGGCGTGCCGGCCGGCGCTACCAGCGCCTTCCAGTCCTCCGCCTGGAAGCCGGCGTAGCCGCCTTCGATCACGGTGGGCACGTCGGCCAGCAGCGGCATGCGTTTGGCCGAAGTCACCGCCAGGGCACGCAGCTTGCCGGCCTTGATCATGGGCAGCGCGATGGGCGGCGTGGCGAAGTAGAAATCGGTCTGGCCGCCCAGCAGGTCGGTCAGTGCCGGGGAGGCGCCCTTGTACGGCACATGCAACATCTTGATGCCGGTGCGGCGGGCAAACATCTCGCCGGTGAGGTGGCCCACGGTGCCGGTGCCGGCCGAGGCCATCGATAGCTGCTTGCCCTTGCCGGCGGTAACGAGATCAGCCAGGTTCTTGTATGGCGCATCCTTGCGCACGATCAGCACCAGCGGCTGCGCGGAAACCAGCGCCACTGGCGTGAAATCCTTGATCGCGTCGTAGGGCATCTTGGGATACAGGGTGGGATTGATCGCCAGGTTGGCGGTCTGGCCCATGCCCAGCGTGTAGCCGTCCGGACGGGCCTTGGCTACTGCGTCCATGCCGATATTGCCGCCTGCTCCGGCGCGATTTTCCACCACCACGTTCCAGTGGGTGGACATGCCTACCTTGTTGAACACCAGCCGGGCCATGACGTCGGTGCCGCCGGCGGGGGGGAAGGGTACTACCAGGCGCACGGGTTGGCTCGGGTAGCTGTCCGCTGCCGCGGGGGTGGCGGCGGTGGCGAGCATGGCGGGGATGGCGAGGAGGAGCAGGGCACGGATGGGGGAGGGGAAGAGGGTCAATTTTGTCTCCTGTTTGGGGTGGTGCTCTGCACCGTTGGGTGATTTTTTGTGTTCTGTAGGATAGAACAGTGGTCTTACTTAGGGAATTTATTCGAGAGGATAGGAGGGGTGGGGAGGGTTGTCAAGGGTGGGGTTTTATGTGGTTTTGGGGCTTGGGGGTTTTTTATGGAGCGGTGTTGGTTTTTGGACCCAAAGGAATACGACATCCCCCTGCGGGGGACGCCGGTCACTCTTCTTTGCTTCGGCAAAGAAGACTAACGAGAAGAAAGCCGACCCTGCCGGGGGCAGAGCAATAAGGCTTATGGGCCTCGGTGGTTTCGTCGTACGGCCCTGAGTGTTGGCTGGCGTGCCTCACCGGCTTGAAGGACATCGCCACTGCATGACCCAATGGTTTCGTGGTGCGGCCCCCGATGGCGGGTGCCGTGCCCATTCGGCCATCTGCCGTTCGCGGTGCCGAGCGCCACGACGCTGCCCGCCTTGGTGGTTTCGTGGTTTTGTCTCTGGCGGCACGCGCGGTGATTGTTCGGTCCCTGCCGTTCGCAGGGACGGGCGCCGCGCAACTTCGCAATGATGGGTTTCGTGGTGGGCGCGGTGGCCCGCGCTCAGTCGCCCGTGGCCTCGCGCATGTCATGGTAGTGAACCGCACAACACCATCGTCAGATTCGTGTTCGCTGACCGGGCCAAGGGGCCCACCACGAAACGAGGACGGCTGTATTCCGTCAAGGCAAGCGCCGGTACGGCAGGGTGTCGAATGGCAGGGTATTTGCCGTCAGAGACAAAAACCACGAAACCAGCAAAGCATGAGATAGCGCAGCCCGTTGCATCGCGAACGGCAGATGGCCGAATGGGCACGGCGCCCGCCATCGGGGGCCGCACCACGAAACCACTGGGTCATGCAGTCGTGCTGCCGTTAAAGCCGGTAGAGCATGCCAGCCGAAGCCACTGCCCGTACGACGGAATCACTGCCGCCGAATCGCCTGATGGCTCTGCCCCCGGCAGGGTCGGCTTTCTTCTCGTTAGTCTTCTTTGCCGAAGCAAAGAAGAGTGACCGGCGTCCCCCGCAGGGGGATGTCGTACGCTGTTGGGTCCAAAAGCCAACACCGAACA
Organism: Cupriavidus sp. 05L310; assembly: GCF_056398185.1. Taxonomy (NCBI): domain Bacteria; kingdom Pseudomonadati; phylum Pseudomonadota; class Betaproteobacteria; order Burkholderiales; family Burkholderiaceae; genus Cupriavidus; species Cupriavidus sp. 05L310. The sequence continues at coordinate 88,796 of NZ_JBFTOX010000005.1, read as the reverse complement.
CCAAACAGCGAGAACCCCAGAGAACCTGCAGAGAACCTCAGAACCCCCCCTCTCAATCCGTAGTACTAGGACTCCAAAACGCCTGATGAACAAACTCCGCCTCAGCCAACCGCGCCATCAACCGATCCAACACATCCCCATCGACGGAAGTCGAAGTCAACACCGCCTCAATCTCCACATCGCTATCCCCAAACGCATGCACCTCAAGATCCCGCGTAGGATAATTCCCCGCCTCCAGCGTCTGCTCCAGCAACCGCAAGGCCTGTTTCTGCGAAGCACGCGGCGCGATCACATAGACCGTATTGGTGACTTCCACCGCAGGCGTATCCATTGGCTGCTGGTTGATCCGGTTAACCACCGGCCTGAGCAACGTATTGGCGGCCAGCACGAACAGGCACCCCAGCCCGGCCTCCAGTATCAGGTCAGCACCGGCGCTGGCGCCGATCGCCGCCGAGCCCCATAGCGTGGCGGCGGTATTCAGCCCGCGCACATTCCCTTCCTCGCGCATGATCACCCCGGCGCCGAGGAAGCCGATCCCCGACACCACATAGGCCACCACCCGCACCGCGCCGTCGTGCCCGGCCATGCGGTTGGCCATGTCGACGAAGATGGCGGCGCCCACCGCCACCAGCACATTGGTGCGCAGGCCGGCGGTGCGTTGGCGGATCTGCCGCTCGTAGCCGATCACCGCGCCCAGCACAAAGGCGGTGGTCAGGCTGACGGTGGTGTCGAGCAGCGAGTCCAGGTTGATGTTCTGGAAAGCTTGGAGGGACATGATGGTTTTCCCCGGTCTTGAAAGTTATTGTTTTTGGTACCTGTCATTCTGTCGTGCCTGCTTTTACGCCCGCCAGGTGTCATCCTGATGTCACGGGCGGCGCCCCCCGCAAGGGTGGCGGGGGCGCCGCCGGGCGTTTACTGCCACCCGAACCGCCGGATATAGAAGCGCTTGACCACCGTCACCAGCAAGGCGTAACCCAGCACGATGCCGATCATCCAGGGAAAATAGCCCGGCGGCAATGCCTCCAGCTTGAAGTATGCCGCCAGCGGTCCCATCGGCAGCCAGATGCCCACCGCCATGATCGCCACGGTGGCAATGGTCAGCGGCCAGGCCGCGCGGCTCTGGATAAAGGGCAGCCTGGGCGTGCGGATCATATGCACGATCAGCGTTTGCGTGAGCAGCCCGACCACGAACCAGCCGGACTGGAACAGCGCCTGCGCCTCCACGCTGTTGGCGGCGAACACGTACCACATCACCACATAGGTCGTGATATCGAAGATCGAGCTGATCGGGCCGAACACCACCATGAAGCGGCCGATATCGCCCGGGTTCCAGCGCAGCGGGCGCGAGACCAGTTCCTTGTCCACGCGATCGAACGGGATGGCGATCTGCGAGACGTCGTACAGCAGGTTCTGCACCAGCAGTTGCAGCGGCAGCATCGGCAGGAACGGCAGGAAGGCGCTGGCCACCAGCACGGAGAAGACGTTGCCGAAATTGGAGCTGGCCGTCATGCGGATGTACTTCAGCATATTGCAGAAGGTGCGGCGGCCTTCGATCACGCCTTCCTCCAGCACCATCAGGCTCTTTTCCAGCAGGATGAGGTCGGCGGCTTCCTTGGCGATATCCACCGCGCTGTCCACCGAGATGCCGATGTCGGCCGCGCGCAGCGCGGGCGCGTCGTTGATGCCGTCGCCCATGAAGCCAACCACGTGGCCGTTGGCGCGCAGCGCCAGCACCAGTTGCTCCTTGTGCAGCGGCGACAGTTTGGCGAACACATTGTGCTCTTCCACCGCGCGCGCCAGCGTGGGCGCGTCCATCTTCTCGATGTCCGGCCCCAGCAGCACGCGCGTGACGGGCAGCCCCACTTCGCGGCAGATCTTGGCGGTGACCAGCTCGTTGTCGCCGGTCAGCACTTTGACCGTAACGCCGTGTTCCGCCAGCGCTTGCAGCGCGGGGCGGGTGGAGTCCTTGGGCGGATCGAGAAAGGCAATGTAGCCCACCAGGGTCAGCTCGCATTCGTCGGCCACGCCGTACTGCGTCTGCGTGGTGGGCGTTTCCTTCATCGCCACCGCCACCACGCGCAAGCCTTCCTCGTTGAGGTCGTGCGTCACCTGGCGCACGCGTGCCAGCATACCGGCGTCCAGCGCCTGCGCCGTGCCATCGATCTGCACGCGCGAGCAGATGCCCAGCATTTCCTCGACCGCGCCCTTGCAGATCAGTTCGTTGTGGTCCTCGCGCTCGGCCACCACCACCGACATGCGCCGCCGCTCGAAATCGAAGGGGATCTCATCGACCTTGCGGTAATGCTGCGTCAGCTTCAACTCGCTTTGCAACTCCACATGATCGAGCACCGCGCGGTCAAGCAGGTTCTTCAGCCCGGTCTGGTAGTAGCTGTTCAGGTAGGCGTGCTTGAGCACGTCGGTGCTCACGCGGCCGAGCACGTCGGTATGCCGCTCCAGCACGATCTTGTCCTGGGTCAGCGTGCCGGTCTTGTCGGTGCACAACACGTCCATCGCGCCGAAATTCTGGATGGCGTCGAGCCGCTTCACGATCACCTTGCGCCGCGACAGCATCACCGCGCCCTTGGCCAGCGTGGAGGTGACGATCATCGGTAGCATCTCCGGCGTCAGGCCCACCGCCACCGATAGCGCGAACAGGAAGGCCTGCATCCAGTCGCCCTTGGTGAAGCCGTTGACCAGCAGCACCAGCGGCGCCATCACCAGCGCGAAACGGATCAGCAGCCAACTCACCTGGTTGACGCCGGCCTGGAAGGCGGTGGCCGAGCGTTCGGTGCTGGTGACGCGCGCGGCGAGCGTGCCGAAGTAGGTCTGGTTGCCGGTGGCAAGCACCACGGCGGTGGCCGCGCCCGAGACCACATTGGTGCCCATGAAGACGATGTTGGAGAGTTCGAGCGGGCTGTCCTGCCGGTCGCGCAGTTCCGCGAATTTTTCCACGGGCAGCGATTCCCCCGTCATTGCCGCCTGGCTGATGAAGAGGTCCTTGGCGGCGATGATGCGGCAGTCGGCGGGAATCATGTCGCCGGCGGAAAGCGCTACCAGGTCGCCCGGCACCAGTTTGCGGATCGGCACTTCGATCCTGGCCGGCGGGCGGGAGTGCACGTGCACGTTGAAGTATTCCGCGCTGACGGCGGCAACGCCGGCGGCCAGGTCGCGGCGGATCACCGTGGCGGTGGTGCTGACCATGGCCTTGAGGCTTTCCGCGGCCTGGTTGGAGCGCCGTTCCTGGACGAAGCGCAGGATGGTGGACAACGTCACCATGGTGCCGATGACCAGCGTTGCTTTCATGTCCTCGGTGAAATAGGAAATCACCGCCAGCAGCGTCAGCAGCAGATTGAACGGGTTGCTGTAGGAATGCCACAGGTGCAGCCATGCAGGCAGCGGCTTCTCATGGTCGACTTCGTTGGGGCCGAACTGCTTGAGCCGTTCCTCCATCTCGGCGCCGGTCAGGCCGTCCTCGTGCGAGCGCATCCGTACCAGCACGTCAGGCACGTCTTCTCTGGCGGCGCGCTTCAGGGATTGCGCCAGTTGCTCCGGCACCGTGCGTGAGGGGCCCGGTTTGCCCAGCGACTCAAACATCGCCAGCCGGCGGAAGTGGTGGGTCGCCCGGCGCGTGCGCAGGAAGGCGACGAAGAGCGTTTTCATCAGGTTCATCGGTGCGGTTTCCCAGTGGTTCCCGGCGAGCCGGGCGGCGATGCGTGATCGGGGCGGCTAGGGCGAGGCGCCGCCATGGACGGATACTGCAAGTGCAAGAACAGGGGGGCAGCGTGGGAGGCCAGCCTCGCCAGGGCTCGTACGCAGGTGCGAGCCGGCGTGCCGGCAATGCGGCGCCAGGCCGGGTGCGAGCGTCAGCCCGGCGGGGGGCGGTGCGCGTCGTCATGACGCGCTTCGGCAGGACAGACCGGCGGCAGCGCCAGTGCGAGCAGCAGCACGGCGGCGCGGCCGGGGCGGCCGGCGTGCCAGCGCAGCATCTGCAGCGCCAGCAAGGCGTGTTGTGCGATGAGGAGAGACGGCATGAGGCCTCCTTGCGCGATGGCCCGAAGGCGCGCGCTGGCAGGGGCGGGTACCACATCGCGGGGCGCGGACGAGCGCGCTCCGTGGCTGGATAGCCGCAGGCTTTTGCAACGAACTGGGAGGGAGTCGCACGGAGAACCCGTGCAACGGACCACTACCCGCCGGTATCGGCTAGGCAGTGGCGATAAGACGCCTGGACTTGCCTAGCCGTTCAGAGTTTGGCCGGAGGCCAACTAGAACAACTGTCCATGGAGATGACTCCGTAGCGATAACGGGGCGAAGCGTAGCAAAGCCGATGCGCGCTTGGCAACCCTTTTCTTCCGGCTTCGTCGCGCGCTAAGACGAGTCCTAAATTTCATGCCGTTCGGACCGTGCGCCGCTACGCCGGCGTGTCCGCGGGTGCGATCTCGTTGCGCTTTCATATGGCGCCTCGCACCAACCTTTGTCAGAATAGGGGGCTGCGATCCGCGCGGCATCGCGTTGTGCCCTGCACGCACCGGATCCCTTCGGTTTCCTGTGTTCCTCAACCAGCAAGAAGTCTATGACCATAGTGCTCCCAAGTGAAACGCAGGCTGCCTTGCGTGAGTTGATCCTGCTGATTTCCTTGCACGATCAGGATGCCGCGGAAGAATACTGGGCCTCGTTTCAGCGGGCGCTAGCGCGCGCTGAAACAGGCTGCGACGGCCAAATGCTGCTGTGGCCCCTGAATGAGGCGATCGGCCATGCGGCGGGCTTCTACGTGGAATGGAAGGACACTGCCGCCCTGGTCCGCAGCGTGCAGGCTCTGTGCGACCGCGTCGGCGTGCGTGTCGGCTGGGGCGTGACCGATCCGCTTTCAAGTGCCTTTCTCGCGCGGCACGATGTGCCGCAATTGATGGCCATCGCGCAGGCTTCATTGCGCGCGGCGGGCTTTACTTTGTGGTGCTGGGACACACAGGCCGATGCCTACGCAGGATGGATGATCCGCAGCCGCGACGAGGCCGCGCTGGCTGAACTCGCCAGCCGCCTGCACCTGATGATCGATCCCGCCGACGAAACCTACTGAGCCGCCGCCGCGGCCCCGCACTTGCAAACGGGGCCGCGGCGCGAATGTCGCTCGCATTCACATTTGTTGACATTTGCGCGCGTTGCGCATTGCCGTCGGCTTTCCCGTTCGCCGACCTTGGCTCGCGCAGCTAAAGCCAGCCTCCTCCACGATCCGCCGGATGCGTTCGGCCTGGCTCTTATCGTTTCCCACCGAAGCACGCGCCGTTCCCTTGAGGACAACATTGTGGCGGGCGCCGGGCAAGCCGCGTCAGTCCCCTCGCGTTACCACAATCGCAAGGCGCTAACCTGTTCGCCGAGGTGTCCCTTGCGGCATCTCATACCCGCCGGCAGCAGTGCCCCCTGCTGCCGTTTTGCCAACCAGGCCATGCAATGTGGCCTGGCTTTTTTGCCTGGGAGCGGCACTTACCCCGGCGTGCGTGATTGCGCCGCGCCGGCGCCGACGTACAATGCTGCGCCGGGGCTCGCCAGGGCCCTCACCCGGTTCGCCAATCCGCATCAACTCCTAGCCGCCAATCACGATGGAAAGCGCCGTCACCGAGATTTTCTACCGCCTTTCCACGGCGTTCTTCTGGCCGGTCGCGCTGGCGCTGCTGGCGTTGTTTGTCCTTTCGCTGGCCGATCTCGGCAGCCTGCTGGTGCAGTCGCGCCGCCGCGCCAATGCGCCGGCCAGCGATCTGCCCGCGCTGGCCAATGCGCTGGCCGCCAGCCTGCGCAACGGCACGCGGCCGCATCTGGGCGCGGCATCGTTGTCGCCTTCGCTCGCCCGATTCTGGGACATGCTGGAAGCACGGCTGGCCCGGCTCGATTCGCACGAACACCTCGACCTGTGGCTGGATGAAACGCTGCAACGCGAGGAAATGCGCGTGGCCAACCGGCTCGATCTGACCCGCACGCTGGTTCGCATCGCGCCGATGCTGGGCCTGGCCGGCACCATCATCCCGCTCGGGCCGGCGCTGCAATCGCTGCTGGCCGGCGACATGGCCGGCATGGTCAATCACCTGGTGATTGGCTTCGGCGCAGTGGTCTGCGGACTGGTGCTGGGCGGCATCGCCTACGTGCTGACGCTGACCCGCGAACGTTGGGCGCGGGTCGACCTCAAGGAAATGGAAAACCTGTGCGAGCTGGTGCTGCGGGCCTTGCCCGAGGCAGCGCATGTTCGCGGCGCGGCGCAGTTCGCCGGAGCGCACGCCTGATGGACGCGGGTCAAGGACACCAGTTCAGGCGCCGGCGCTTTGTGCGGCGCCGCCGCGCGCAGGGCGAGCTGGCGTCGGTGCACCGGGAAGACCCGCTGGCCGGCGTCGCCAACCTGTTCGACGCCTCCATCGTCTTTGCCGTGGGCCTGATGGTGGCGCTCACGCAAGCCTTCAGCCTGACCCAACTGCTCAATCCCGATTCGCAATTCACCATGGTCCAGCGCGACCCGCGGACCGGCGAGCTGCAGTTGCTGGAGAAGAACCGCAGGGAGGTCAAGGTCAGCAAAATGTCCGCGCAGCAAAAGACCGGCGAGGGCACGCGGCTGGGCGTGGCCTACCAGTTGCCGGACGGCAGCGTGGTGTATGTGCCGGAAGGCGCGGCGCCGGGCACCCGGCCTGTCCCGGCGGCATCGGCGCCGGCTGCGCGTTGATGGGTTCGATGCCGCGCACGCCGTTCACGGTGTCCCTCGCACCGATGACGATGCTGGCGGATGCGATGTTCCGGTCCCGCCCGTTGCATTGGCTGTTGCTCGCGCTTGTCCTGCTGTGCGGGCGAGCCCACGCGGCGGGGTTGGTGCAACCCGCAGCCGATGGCGGCCGTGCCCCTGTCCGCGTGTTGCTGATCACTACCAATACCCATCTGCTGCCCGCCGCCGAGGCGCGCCTGCGTGAACTGGCGGGACCGGGCAGGGTGCGGCTCGACGCCGTCACCACGGCGCCCGATCCCGCGCAGGTGGCCGCCGCCGATGTCGTCTACGCCTACTTCGCGCCAACTGCCGTGCTCCGGCAGGTGGCACCGGCTGTGCGCCAGGCGCGGCAGCGCGGCGCGCTGGTGCTGGCGGCGCCGGCCGCCTCCGCCGAGGCCGCCTGGGGCATCGGCATGGACGCCGCGCGTAACCAGGCCGCCGAGGCTTACTGGAGCGCCGGCGGCGCCGACAACCTGGCCGGCTGGCTGGCCTGGCTGGTGGCCGCGGTGCGCGGGGAGCAAGCCATCGCCGTGCCGCCGCCGCGCCCGCTGCCCACGGCCGGCATCTATCATCCGCGCGCCGCGCAGCCCTTCGCCACGCTCAAGGACTACCTGGCCTGGTATCGCGGCGGCGGAGCCGGCGGCCTGCCTGCACAGGCGCCGCTGGTCGGCATCGCCTTCTACGCCAGCAACTATCGGCAGCAGGACCTTGCGCATATCGATGCCCTGATCGCGGCGCTGGAGCGCCAGGGCATCGGCGCGGTGCCGGCGTTTGGCTGGCCGCTGTCCGGGCTGGAACCGATGCTGGCGGCCGACGGCCACAGCCCTTTGCGCGCGCTGCTGACGCTGAACCTCACTATCAGCCGGGCCGAAGACAAGTCCTGGCTGGAACGCCGGGGCCTGCATGCCATCAACCTGATCGCCACGCGCGACAGCCAGGAAGCGTGGCGCGCGGACGTGCGCGGCATCGGCGGCGAGCGGTTGCCGCTGCTGCTCAACACGCCCGAGCGTGCCGGCGCCACGGAGCCGATCCTGTTCGCCACGCTGGAGGACGAGGGCGGCGCCAAGACCAGCCGGGCCGTGCCGGAGCGCGCGGACGCCGCGGTGGCCCGCGTGCGGCGCTGGATCGCGCTGCAGGACAAGCCCGCGGCGGACAAGCGCATCGCCATCCTCTACTACAACAACCCGCCGGGCCGCGGCAATATCGGCGCCAGTTACCTGGCCACGCTGCCGTCGCTGGTGCAAATCATGGCGCGCCTGCGGGAAGCCGGCTACCGCACCGGCACCGCGTTGCCGGACACGGCCGAACTCACCGCGCTGCTGGAACGCAACGGCCGCAACATGGAAGAATGGTCGCCCGGCGAACTGGCAGAGATGGTGTCGCGCGGCAGGGTCAGCTTGCTGCCGATGCCGCAGTACAAGCGCTGGTTCGACGCCTTGCCGGCGGCGTTCCGCCAGTCGGTGCTGGCAGCCTGGGGGCCGCCGGAGCGCAATCCGCTGATGCTGGTTGGCGATGGCCACGGCGGGCAGGATTTCGTCATTCCGGGCCTGCGCTTCGGCAACCTGTTCGTCGGCCCCCAGCCGCTGCGCTCCACGTTCGCGCGTGCGATGGACAGCTCGCACGATACGGTGACCCCGCCGCCGCACTCCTATATCGCGGCCTACCTCTGGTGCCGCCACGCCTTTGGCGCCGACGCGATGGTCCACGTTGGCCGCCACGGCACGCTGGAATGGCTGCCGGGCAAACAGGTGGGGCAGAGCGGCGGCGACAGTGCCGAAGTGCTGCTGGGCGACCTGCCCAACGCCTACTACTACATCCAGGACGGCGGCGGCGAGGCGATCCAGGCCAAGCGCCGCAGCGCGGCCGTGCTGGTCAGCCACCTGACGCCGCTGATCGCCCGCGCGGGCTGGCCGGACGCGCTGGCGAAGCTGGACGAAGTGATCGAGCAGCAGGAAGCCGCCGCCGACAGCTCTCCGGCACTTGCCGAGCAATACCGTTTGCAGGCACTGGCGCAGATCCGCGCGCTGGGCCTGGACCGCCAGCTCGGGCTGGACCTCGGCGCGCCCTGGGCGCAGGTCGAGCCGGTGATCCACCGCTTCCTGCACAAGGTCGAGGCCGAGCCGGTGCCGCTGGGCATCCATGCGCTAGGCGAACTGCCACCGCCGGATATCCAGCAGCAGGCGCTGGCCACCGTGCTGGGGAGCGCCTTTGACGCGGGCGAGACGCGCCGCATCGGCCAGGATACCTTGTCCCGCTGGGCGGGCGCGCTGGTGGAGGGACGCGAGCCCGACACCGCCGGCGTCGGCGATGGGCAGCCGCTGGCGGACAAGGCGAAGGCCGCGTTGTCGATGGCGCGGGAGTGGCTGGCGCGGTTGCGCGAATCGCCGCGCCGCGAACTCGACGGCCTGATCACCGTGCTGGCGGGCCGCTACTTGCCGACCGCGCCGCTGGGCGATCCGGTTCGCACCCCGCAGGGCCTGCCCACCGGGCGCAACTTGCATGCCTTCGACGGCGCGCTGATCCCCACGCCGGCCGCCTGGGCACTCGGCAAGCAACTGGCGGCGCAGACACTGGCGCGCTATCGCGAGGAAACCGGCGCCGCGCCGGAACAGGTGTCGATGGTGCTGTGGTACGGCGAGACCGAACGCCACCAGGGCGCGATGGAGAGCGAGGCGCTTTACCTGATGGGCGTGGAGCCGGTCTGGAATGCCCGCGGCGTGGTTGAGGATGTGCGCCTGATTCCCGATGCCGAACTCGGCCGCCCGCGCGTGAACGTGCTGTTCACCATTTCCGGCATTTACCGCGACGGTTTCGGCGACAAGGTGGCGCTGCTGGACAAGGCCGCGCGCCTGGCCGCCGCCGCCGGCGACAACGCCATCAGCCGCCACGACCGCGAGGCGCGGGCAACGCTGCTGGCGGCCGGCGTGGAACCGCAACTGGCCGGCCGCCTGGCCCGCGCCCGCGTGTTTGCCGCCAAGCCCGGCAACTACAGCATCGGCGTGCAGCAGATGGTGGAGCAGAGCAAGGATGTGCCGCAGGCCGGGGAACAGCCGGGCGCGCTGGCGCGGCAATACCTGCGCTATATGAACTTCGCGTTTTCAAGCGAAGGCTGGGGCGAAACCGCGCCGCAGGCGCTGGCCAGCCATCTCAAGTCCAACCAGGCCGTGCTGTTCTCGCGCGCCAGCACGCTGTACGGCGCGCTCGACAACGACGATACCTACCAGTACGCCGGCGGCCTGAACATGGCCACGCGCGCGGTCAGCGGGCAGGCGCCGCGCTTCTGGCTGCACAACCTGCGCCGCGCCGGCGAGGAGCAGACTGTCGATGCCCGCACCTGGCTGGCAACCGAGCTCAACGCGCGCAACTGGAACCCGCGCTGGATCGAAAACATGCAGCGCTCCGGCTATGCCGGCGCGCGCGAGATGTTCAAGGAGATCGAGCATCTCTATGGCTTCCAGGCCACGAGCCCGGAGCAGATGAGCGGCAGCTTCTGGCAGAACACGTATGAAGTCTACGTGGCCGACAAGCACGGGCTGGGCATGGACCGCTTCTTTTCGCAAAGCAACCCGCACGCGCGGCAGGGCATCCTGGCACGGTTGCTTGAGGTGGACCGGCAGGGCAGCTATCGCTTCACGGCGCAAGAGCGCGCCGATATGGCGCGGCGCTATGTGGAATCGGTCAACCGCGACGGACTGTCGTGCTCGGCCAATAGCTGCGGCAATCCGGTGCTGATGCAATACATCGCCGGGCTGGGGCAGCAAGCCCGGCTGCCGTCGGATACGCTGCGCGCATTCGCCGAGCGGCTGGCGCGCGCCATGCCGGGGCGGGAGCCGGCCGCGCAGGGCGCACGCGCGGGATTGGCCGAGACGCTTGCGGCACGGCCTGCGCGCCAGGCCGCGCCGCAGCCACCGGCGCCGCGTCCCTCCACCGAGCCGGCCACCGGGCCAGTCACCGGCCATTTGCTGGAAAGCCGCGTGCTCAAGCTCGCGCCGCCCGCGCCCCTGACGGGCCTTGCGCCCCGCGAGGCACTCCGGGCCGCCGTGCTGATGCTGCTGCTGGTTGGCGCCGGCGCGGGCGCCGAGTGGTGGCGCGGCCGGCGGCGCGGACCGGCGCAAAGCTGACGCGGCGCCGGTGGACAGCACCTCCGTATCTCTTTATGCTGATCCCCTCGCAGCGGCCGGGACCGCCGCCGCTTACCGGCTGCGTGGTGCATAACTTGCCAAACGCCCGCATCGCTTCGCAAGCCCCGGTTCAACCCCAACGCCGAATTCGCAAATCCGCCCATGCAGACCCGTAAAATCCCCGCCACCATCGTCACCGGCTTCCTTGGCAGCGGCAAGACCACCTTGCTGCGCCATATCCTTGAAAACGCCGGCGGCCGCCGCATCGCGGTGATCGTCAACGAGTTCGGCGAACTGGGCATCGACGGCGAGATCCTCAAGGGCTGCGGCATCGGCTGCGACGAGTCCGGCGAGAGCAATGGCCAGCTCTACGAACTGGCCAACGGCTGCCTGTGCTGCACGGTGCAGGAGGAATTCTTCCCGGTGATGGAGCAATTGCTGGAGCGGCGCGCCGACATCGACCATGTGCTGATCGAAACATCCGGCCTGGCGCTGCCCAAGCCGCTGGTGCAGGCCTTCAACTGGCCCAGCATCAAGAGCGCCTTCACGGTCGACGCGGTGGTCACCGTGGTGGACGGCGCCGCGGCCGCCGCCGGCCAGTTCGCCGCCGATCCGGACGCCGTGGACGCGCAGCGCAAGGCCGACCCCAATCTCGACCACGAATCCCCGCTGCATGAACTGTTCGAAGACCAGCTAGGCGCCGCCGACCTCGTCATCCTCAACAAGACCGACCTGATCGACGCGGCGCAGCGCGCCGAAGTGGAAGCGCTGATCCGTCCGGAAATCCCCGCCGAAGTGAAGATCGTCGGCGCGCAGGGCGGCAAGCTGGATATCGGGCTGCTGCTGGGGCTGAACCGTGCCTCGGAGGAGAGCATTCACCTGCGGCCCGACCACCACGGCTCGGCGGACGATCCCGATCACGCCGACCACCATCACGACGAGTTCGATTCGGTGGTGGTGGAGCTCGGCGAGGTGGACCGCGATCCACTGATCGATGGCCTGCGCCAACTGGTGGAAAGCCATACGATCTACCGCATCAAGGGCTTCGCCGCGTTGCCGGGCAAGGGCATGCGCCTGGTGCTGCATGGCGTGGGCCGCCGCTTCGACAGCTACTTCGACCGCCGCTGGCAAGCGGGCGAGACGCAGTCCACCCGCATCGTGCTGATCGGGCAGGATCTTGACCAGCCCGCCCTGCAGGCCGCCTTGCAAACCGCGCTGGCGGGCGCCGTGCGCGTGGCTTGAGGCAGACCCTAGCCCAGGCACCCGATGCATCTGCTTTCCACCCGCCCGGGCGGCTTCGTCGACGATAACGCCGGCGTGGTGCGCATCGAGCAGAGCCCGGCCGAGATCGTGGTGCTGAGCGCGGCGGATACCACGCTGTCGCTGCTGGCCGGCGTCTTTCCGCGCCTGGGCGCGGACTTCCCCACGGTGCGGCTGGCCAACCAGATGTACCTGCGCCAGCCGGCCTCGCTCGACATGTACGTCGACGATGTGCTGCAGCACGCGCGGGTGGTGGTGGTCGATCATCTCGGCGGCGATAGCGACTGGGCTTACGGCCTGGAGCGGCTGTCCGAACTGGCGCGCGCGCGCGGCCAGTTGCTGGTGATGTTCTCTGGCGACCTGGCCGAAGATGCCAACCTGCTTGCGCGCAGCAATGCGCCGCAAGCGCTGGCCAGCAACCTGTGGCGCTACCTGCGCGAAGGCGGCGCGGACAACGCGGAACAGTTCTTCCGCTGCCTCGCGCACCATGCCTTTGGCTGGGGCGAGCCGGCATTGCAGCCGCGCGTGCTGCCGCAGGCAGCGATCTATCATCCGGCGCACGGCGTGGCCACGGCGGCGGACTGGCAGCGCGAATGGGAGCGTGACGGCCATCCGGACGGGCCGGTGGTGGCGCTGGTCTTTTACCGCTCGCACCTGCAGGCCGGCAACACGGCCGTGTTCGATGCCCTGATCGCGGCCTTGCGCGCCGAGGGCATGCGCCCGCTGCCGCTGGCGGTCAGTTCGCTCAAGGACACGCTGTGCCGCGACGTCATGCAGCACTTGTGCGCGGAGCACGGCGCGGCGCTGGTGCTCAACACGACGGCGTTCGCGGTTTCCTCGCTCGATGCGCCCGAATCGCCGCAACTTGCCGGCGATGCGCCCGTGCTGCAGGTCATCCTGAGCGGCGGCAACCGCGAGGACTGGCTGCGCGACAGCCAGGGACTCGGGGCGCGCGATGTCGCCATGCATATCGCCATGCCCGAGGTCGATGGCCGCATCATCACGCGCGCGGTCAGCTTCAAGGGACTGGCCTATCGCTGTCCTTACACCGAGGTCGACGTGGTGCGCTACCAGCCTGACGCGGAGCGCATCGCCTTCGTGGCCGAGCTGGCCCGCCGCTGGTGCCGCCTGCGGCAGCTCGGCAATGCGGACAAGCGCGTAGCGCTGGTGCTGGCCAACTATCCGGCCAACGAAGGGCGCATCGGCAACGGCGTGGGCCTGGATACGCCCGCCTCGGCCGTGGGTATTCTCGCCATGCTGCGCGAACAGGGGTACCACTGCGAAGGCTTGCCGGCGGACGGCGACGACCTGATGCGCGGGCTGACCCGGGGCATCACCAACGACCTGGCGCAACGCGACCTGCGGCCGGCTTTCCAGAGCCTGCCGATGGCGGACTACCTGCGGCAACTGGCCGCCCTGCCGGAAGAGAACCGGCGCGCCATTGCCGAACGCTGGGGCCGCCCGGAACAGGATCCGATGGTGCGCGAAGGCCGTTTCATGATCGCCGGCGTGCGCAGCGGCCATTTGTTCGTGGGGCTGCAGCCGGCCCGCGCGTACGCGCTGCCCGGCGAAGCGGGCACCCAGGGCTATGCCAGCTACCACGATGCCGATCTGGTGCCGCCGCACGGCTACCTGGCCTTCTATTTCTGGCTGCGCCACAGTTTCGGCGCCGATGCCATCGTCCATGTGGGCAAGCATGGCAACCTGGAGTGGCTGCCCGGCAAGAGCGTGGCGCTGGCCGACAGCTGCTGGCCGGATGCCATCCTGGGGCCGCTGCCGCATCTCTATCCCTTTATCGTCAACGACCCGGGCGAGGGCGCGCAGGCCAAGCGGCGCGCGCAGGCCGTCATCATCGACCACCTGATGCCGCCGCTCACGCGCGCCGAGAACTACGGCCCGCTGCAAGACCTGGAGCGCCAGGTCGACGAATACTACGAGGCGCTGGCGGTGGACCCGCGCCGCGCGCGGCTGCTGCGCAAGGCCATCCTGACGCTGATCGTCGACCAGCAACTGCATCGCGAGCTCGGGCTGGATGCCCCCGCCGACAGCGATGGCGAGGACGCGCTGCTCAACCGCACCGACGCTTACCTGTGCGAGCTGAAGGAATCGCAGATCCGCGATGGCCTGCATGTTTTCGGCGTGTCGCCGGCGGGCCGCCAGCGGCGCGACACGCTGCTCGCGCTCGGGCGCTTTCCGGTGGGCGACGGCAAGGGCGCGCAGGCCAGCTTGCTGACGGCGCTGGCCGCCGACCTGGCGCTGGGCGGCGGCTTCGATCCGCTCGATGCCGACTGGTCCGCGCCATGGGAAGGGCCGCGTCCGGCGCAAATGGCGGCGCTCGACGCGGGGCCGTGGCGCCATCATGGCGATACGCGCGAGCGGCTGGAGATGTTGGCCACGGCATTGCTTGACGCGGCGGACGCCGGTGACGGCATGGCGCGTTCCCTGCCGCGGACCGCTGCCGTGCTGGCACGCCTGCAGCGGGACGTGATGCCGCGCCTGGATGCCTGCGGCCCGCAGGAAATGCTGCAACTGTCGCGCGGGCTGGCCGGGCGCTTCGTCCCGCCCGGCCCCAGCGGCGCGCCTTCGCGCGGACGGCCCGATGTACTGCCTACCGGGCGCAATTTCTACTCGGTCGATACGCGCGCGGTGCCCACCCGCACGGCCTGGACGCTGGGCCTGAAGTCCGCCAGCCAGCTGATCGAGCGCCACTTGCAGGAGCACGGCGAATATCCGCAGTCGATCGGGCTTTCCGTATGGGGCACCGCCACCATGCGCAGCGGCGGCGACGACATCGCGCAAGCGTTCGCCTTGCTGGGCGTGCGGCCGAAGTGGGCGCCCGGCAGCTACCGCGTGACCGATTTCGAGATCCTGCCGATGACGATCTTCGACCGCCCGCGCATTGATGTGACCTTGCGCGTGTCGGGTTTTTTCCGCGATGCCTTCGCCAACGTCATGCGCCTGTTCGATGCCGCCGTGCAGGCGGTGGCCGAACTGGACGAGCCGGCCGAACTCAACCCGGTGCGAGCACGCGTGCAAAGCGAGCGAGCGCGGCTGGAAGCGCAGGGCGTGCCGGCCGCCGAGGCGCGCCGCCGCGCGGGCTGGCGCGTGTTCGGCGCGCGGCCGGGCGGATACGGCACGGGCCTGCAGGATCTGATCGAAAGCCGCAACTGGCAGGACGACCACGATCTCGCCCAGGCTTACCTGCATGCCGGCGGCTACGCCTACGGACAGGGCACGGATGGCGTCGAAGCGCGCGCCAGCTTTGCCGAACGGCTGGCCAGCCTGGATGCGGTGGTGCAGAACCAGGACAACCGCGAGCACGACCTGCTCGACGCCAACGATTACTACCAGTTCCAGGGCGGCATGGTGGCCGCCGCGCGCGCGTTCGGCGGTGCCCAGCCGGCCATCTATCACGGCGATCACAGCAATCCGGCGGCGCCGCGCATCCGTACCCTGCAGGAAGAAATCAGCCGCGTGATCCGCGCGCGCGTGGTCAATCCCAAGTGGATCGACGGCGTCAAGCGGCATGGCTACAAGGGCGCCTTCGAGATGGCCGCCACCGTGGACTACCTGTTCGGATTCGATGCCACCACGCGCGTGGTGGCCGACCACCAGTACGCCCTGGTGACCGATGCCTATGTGAACGACGCGGACACCCGCGCCTTCCTGCGGCAGCACAATCCGCGCGCGCTGCACGCCATCTGCGAGCGCTTGCTCGAAGCGGTGCAACGTGGCCTGTGGCAGGAGCCGGGCGCACGCCGCGCCCAATTGGAACAACACCTGCTCGACAGCGAGCAGGCGCTTGAAGGAATGCCCTCATGAATGCGACCGCCCGGCTCCTGCGCGTGCCGTTTCCCTTCAGTGCCCTGGTGGGGCAGCAGCGTCTGCGGCAAGCGCTGCTGCTCGCCGCGGTGGACCCCGGCATCGGCGGCGTACTGGTCAGCGGCCCGCGCGGCACGGCCAAGTCGACCGCCGCGCGCGCGCTGGCCGAACTGCTGCCAGAGGGCCAGTTCGTCACGCTGCCGCTGGGCGCCAGCGAAGAGCAACTGACCGGCACGCTTGACCTAGGCCATGTGCTGCAGCAGAACGAGGTACGCTTCGCGCCCGGCCTGCTGGCGCGAGCGCACCAGGGGGTGTTGTACGTGGACGAGGTGAACCTGCTGCAGGATCACCTGGTCGACCAGTTGCTCGATGTAGCCGCCAGCGGCGTCAACGTGGTGGAGCGCGACGGCGTGTCGCACCAGCACGAGGCGCGCTTCGTGCTGGTCGGCACCATGAACCCGGAGGAGGGCGAGTTGCGTCCGCAACTTCTGGACCGCTTCGGTCTGGCGCTGGCGCTGGAGAACTGCACCGATCCCGCGCAGCGCCAGGCCATCGTCAAGGCGCGGCTGGCGTTCGACAGCGATCCCGGGGCGCTGCGCGCGCGCTTTGCCGCCGAGCAGGACACGCTGACGCGGCAGGTGCGGCTGGCGCGCGCGGCGCTGCCGTCGCTATCGTTCAGCGATGCCGTGCACGAGCATGTCAGCGCGCTGTGCCTGGCCGCTGCCGTCGACGGCGTGCGCGCCGACCTGGTGATGCTGCGCGCGGCGCGCGCGCTGGCGGCCCTGCAATGCGATGCGGCGGTGGTGCCGGCGCATGTGGATGCCGTCGCGGAACTGGTGCTGCACCATCGGCGCCAGGCGGCGCCCGATGCCGACAGGCATGGCGATGCCAGCGATGCCGGGGAATCCAGCCGTGCCAGCGATGGCGGGGGCGATAGGGCAGATACCGGCGCGGCGGGCGCCGGCAACCCCTGGGGAGCGCTTCCGCCGCCGTCGGCGGCCAGCACGACGGGCATCGCCGCCGTCAAATCCGTGAGGCCGCTGCCCGCAAAAAAAGCCTGAGCCACCGGCAGGCCGCCGCCGATTCCGGGCAAGGCGGCAACCGGTGGCAGGCACCCCGTTTCGCCTCTCCCCGAGGCCTCCCGGCAGGCCTGCGCATCCACTGGCCGCGCACGCTCGCGGCCAAGCGCACCGAACCGCTGGCCGCCGGCCACCTCCGCATGCGAACCCAGCAGGCACATGCCGGCGTGTTGCATTGTTTCGTGCTCGACTGCTCGGCATCGATGCTCCATGGCCGCCAATTGGCGCTTGCGAAAGGCGTGCTCCTGCGCTTGCTGGAGCGCGCCTACCAGGCGCGCGCCGAAGTGGCGCTGGTGTGCTTCGCCGGAGGCCGGGCGGAGGTGCGCCTGCAGCCAGCGCGGGCCCGTCCGTGGAGCGAAGCCTGGATCCGCCCGATTGCCGGTGGCGGCGGTACGCCGCTGGCGCTTGGCATGGAGCGTGCCGGCCAGCTGCTGGCGCAGGCTGCGCACCGCCGTCCGGCGCAGCAGCGCTGGTTGTGGCTGCTAAGCGATGGCCGCAGCATGGAGCAGCCGCCGCGTCCGCATGGGGCAGATGCGGTGATGGTGGTGGATTTCGAGCGGCAGGCGGTGGCGTTGGGGCGTTGCCGGCATTTGGCGCAGAGGTGGGAGGGAGAGTATCTGGTGGCGGATGCGTTGATCGGGTGAGATACCAGCACTGTATGTTTATACAGTGTGGTGTAGGATGCCATTTCCTCCGCCGGATCATGAGCGTGAAAGCGAAACGTACACTCGGTGGCCTGGATGGCGGCCTTGGGCGTTGGCGTCAGGCTTGTCATTCGTATAGTCAGGCTATACATTTCTCATGATTTTGCAATGAGCAAAAGCTTCGCTCACTCCGGCCTGCAGCGATTCTTCGAGACCGGATCGAAAGCCGGGATTCAGCCTCGGCATGCCGAGAAACTTCGGATACAGCTTGGTGCTTTAGACCACGCCATCAAGCCGGAGGACATGGGCGTGCCCAGTTGGAGATTGCACGAACTCAAAGGCCGCATGGCCGGACACTGGTCAATCAGCGTCAATGGGAATTGGCGCATTACCTTCAGATTCGAGGATGGTGATGCGCTGGTTGTGGACTACCGCGACTACCACTGACCCTCAAAGTACTGACATCAAGGAGCCCATCATGACTCGGATGCACAAGCCTCCGCATCCCGGCACGGTCCTCGCTGAATGGCTGGCGGGCCTCGACGACATGACGATCACGGCGTTCGCCGAGCACATCGAAGTGACGCGTGCCACGCTCTCCCGTATCGTGAACGGCCATGCGGCAATTACGCCCGATATTGCCATTCGCCTGGAAGAAGCGTTGGGTGCCAGCCGCGAGATGTGGTGCGGTATGCAGACGGCCTACGACCTCTGGATGGCCGCGCAGAAGCCCCGGAAACACATCAAGCCGATTGCTCGTCCGGTCATGGACGAAGCGGAGCCGTCCTGCGCATAGGGCACCGGCGGGAAGCCCATATAAGTTCCGCTCCGGCCACACTCGCTCAATGGCTTGAGCAAGGGCGCCGATGTGGTTCCCATTTCAGCGAGCGGCGCAGGTCCGCCTCGCCAGACCTCACCCCATCCGCACCTTGATCTCATCGTAGCGCCGGACCCGGTACACCACCATCGAGATCAGCCAGCTCAGCACGAACACGCCGATGATCACATAGCCGAGCATGCCGAAATGTTCGTTCAGCTCCCCGATCACGTCCCACAGGCCGCCTTCCAGCCCGAGCTTGTCGGCGATTAGTCCGAGCGCTTCGATGCCACCGATCACTACCGCGACGATCACCGATACCAGCGTGATGGTCATGTTGTAGTAGAGCTTGCGGATCGGCTTGGTGAAGGCCCAGCCGTAGGCGCCCAGCATCAGGATGCCGTCGGTGGTGTCCACCAGCGACATGCCGGCGGTGAACAGCGCGGGGAACACCATGATGGTCCAGAACGGCACGCCTTTTGCCGCCTCCGCCGCCGATAGCCCGAACAGCGCCACCTCGGTGGCGGTATCGAAGCCGAGGCCGAACAGCAGCCCCATCGGGAACAGGTGCCAGCTGCGGCTGGCCAGCCGGAACAGCGGGCGGAACAGCCGCGACAGCACGCCGCGGTTGTTCAGCAGCAGGTCCAGGTCCTGCTCCTTGAGCGCCTCGCCGCGCTTGACCGCCCGGAAGGCGCGCCACACGGAGATCAGGATCAGCAGGTTGAAGAAGGCCAGCAGGAACAGGAACAGCGCGGACACGCTGGTGCCGATCATGCCGCCCACGGCTTTCATGTCCGCAAAGCGCGTTTGCAGCGCGGCGGCGGCAACGGCGATGCCGATCGACATCAGCGTGACCACGGTGGAATGGCCGAGCGAGAAGAAGAAGCCGACCGTCACCGGGCGCTTGCCTTCCTGCATCAGCTTGCGCGTGACGTTGTCGATGGCTGCGATATGGTCGGCATCGACGGCGTGGCGCAGGCCGAGCGTGTAGGCCAGGACCGCCGAGGCCAGCAGCATGGGGTGCTCGCGGAACGCCACCAGCGCCCACACCCACGCCCCGGCGTTGGCGGCGATCAGGAAGACATAGAGCGCAATGACCTTGCGGCGCACGTCGGCGTCCTGGTCGTTGAAGATGCTGGCGAGGAAGCGAAACATGGGGGCTCCGTGAACGGTCCGGAATGTTGGGTAAATGGGCGACCGCCGGGATTCATGCCCGGCGGCGGCGCCTGCGAAACAACCTGCGCCAGCCGATCACCACGCCGCTGACAGCGCCTGCCAGCCCGACGATCGAAAGCAGCCAGACCGCCAGGTCCCAGGCGGGGCGATGCCGCAGCAGCCAGCCGAGATCCCAGCTATGCGCGGCATTGAACAACCACCGGTAGGCGCGCCGGCTGCTGTCGCTGCGGCCGAGCAGGTTGCCGTTGTCGGGATCGATATACGCCCAGGTTTCGGCGGCATCGTCAAAGCGCACGCGCAGCACCGGCAGCTTGCGCGGCTGGTGGTGGCTGTACCAGTAGGCGTCGTCTTGTTGCAGCAGGTCGCTGCCAGCGACAGCCGCGTCCGGCACCAGCCGGGCGGCAGCCTGCGCGAGCGCCCCGGCGGAGATCGCAAGCGGCGCCCCGGTGTCGGCACGGTAAGCCTGCGTCGTGACCGCGGCGCCGGCAGCGGCCCGCGCCACCAGCAAGACCGGCAATCCGGCCTGCCAGGCCATCTTGATTTCCCGCGGGGGCGCGCCGGTGCCAGGCGGCATCCCCGCAAGCGCCGTGGCGTCCCTGGCGGGAAAGCGCGGCAGGACTTCGCCCGCATAGCGCTCCAGCGCGGGCTGCGCAAACGCGCGCCCCGGAAACCACTGGTTGGGATTGACCGATAGCCAGCCGCTTGCCAGCCAGGCCAGCAGGAACAGCGAACCGGCCAGGCCGGCGATATGGTGCCAGGCCATCCAGCCGTGATAGGGCGAGGTGCCGCCGGCGCTGCCATGCGCAAAGCGGCGGCGCACGCGCAGGCGCAGCCAGCCGATCCAGATGCCGCTGATCGCCACGGCGATGCAGACGCCGGATGTCCACAGCACCACCTGCCGCCACAGCGGCGGATCGGCCCGCACCGGCGTGAAGTAAAGCCAGTGCGGGACCGCGCCAAGCCAGTTCCAGAATCGCTCGTTGCGGTTCGTGTCGCGCATGACTTCGCCGGTGCGCGCGGAGACATACAGCTCGGTGCCGGCGGCATCGTCCAGCGCAATGCGGTGCAGCGGGCGCCAGGGATTCAGTCCGTTGGGCACGGTCCACTGGTCCCGCTCGGCGGTCTCGATCCAGCGCGCGCCGGCGGCGCCGGAGAAGCGCCGGGCGATCTCTTGCGCGGCGGGGGCATCCACCTGTTCGATGCGGGCCGCGTTGCGCGCGGACACGGTGTGTGGCTTCCCGTTCCAGTCGACCATGCGATAGACGGGGTGCGCGCCCATCATTTCCAGGCGCAGGCTGCGCGGAAAGCGGGCGAGGCCTGCGCCGGCCATCGCCGCATCGGGCGAGACCCGCACCGTGGCCACGTCCAGCGGCGGCAGCCCCGCGAGGCGCTCGGCGTCGGTCAGCGCGGGAAAGGCCACATACATCATGACCAGTCCCGACAGGAACCACATGGCGATCAGCAGGCAGCCGGCGATGCCGGCCCAGCGGTGCACCAGATAGAGCCAGCGGCGCGTGAAGCGCCAGCAGGACTCGCGCCAGGACAGGGGCGTGCTCGCCATGGCCTGGCCTAGAAGTAGAAATTGGCCGACAGCTCAGCGGCGCGCGGCCGTCCCAGCAGCCACTGGGCGCCGCTGTTGCCGGACGATTCGGCGTAGTCGCGATTGAACAGGTTGTAGACCCGCAGTGTCAGCGCCGTCTTGCGCGATATGCGCCATTGCAGCGAGGCATCGACCACCGTGTACGACGGCATGGCCGTCGTGTTGGCATTGTTGGTATAACGCTTGCCCACGTAGCGCAGGCCGCCGCCGGCCTGCCACCGCGGCGCGAAGGCCCAGGTCAGCCACAGGTTGGCCGCCTGCTGCGGCACGTTCGTCGGCACGTTGCCGTTGCGCGAGACCAGGGCGCCGTTCACGCTTTCGGTGAAGTCGTCGTACCGGGCCCGCAGCAAGGTGCCGTTGGCATCCACGCGCAGGCCGCGCATCAGTTCCACGCTGACCGAGGCTTCCAGCCCGCGCGAGGACTGCTCGCCTACCTGCACCGAGAGCGCCGGGTTGCCGGCATTGCGCGTGAGGAGGTTCTTCTTGACGATCTGGTAGGCGGCAAAGGTCCACTCGCCGCGCTGGTTCCAGAACGACTGCTTGACCCCGGCTTCGATCTGCCTGCCGGTAGCGAGCTTGAAGTCCTTTTGCGCATCCGAGGTGGTGATCAGTGCGCCAAGGGGGTCGGTGGCCGTGGCGTACTGCGCGTAGACGGAAAAGGCGGGTGTGAATTCGTAGACCGTGCCCGCGCGCCAGGTGACGTTGTTGAAGCTGCGGGTCCAGTCGTCGCCGGAGACCAGGTTGCCGCGCTCCAGTTCGGCATGGTCGAGCCGCACGCCGCCGATCACCGACCATTGCCGAGTCAGCTTGAGGCGGTCTTCGCCAAACAGCGCGTATTGCGTGGTGTGGGTACGGAAGCGCGGCGACGTGACGATGCCCGGCGGGCTGAAGAACTGGCCCGGATCGAACTGGTAGGCATTCACGGTGGAGGTACCGCCGTAGGGCGAGTTGTTGCTGTGGGTGAAGTTGATCCGGTTGACGTCGAATCCCACCAGGGCGGTATTGGCCATGCCGAACAGCTGCCCGTCGATCTTCAGGTCGGCGCGGTCGCCCACCTGCTCCTGGTTGTGCAGGATTTCCAGGTAGTCGGTGCGGCGCACCTGGCCGGTTGCCGGCAGGAAGGTATAGGACTCGGCATCGCGCCAGTGGCGCTGGCTGGTGAGGTAGTAGAACTGGTTGCGCACCGTCACTCGTTCATTGGGCTGCCATTGCGCGGCGAGCCGGGTCCAGCGGTCGCGGTAGGTGATCTCGGCATCGCCGACGTTGTAGTTCTTCTTGCGCAGGGAGGTGTCCAGGCTGCCGCTGACCAGCGGCGTGCCCAGGTATTGCATCGGGTGCTGGTCGCCGTCGTCATAGGACAGCGTCATATTGAACTCCGGCGATACGTCGAGCCGCACCGCGGCCGACACCGCCAGGCTGCGCGAATCGCCCCGGTCCACCCAGCCGCCGGAGCGCGCGTAGTTGGCATTGAAGCGGTACGAGAGATTCTCGTTGACCGCGCCGCCGCTGTCGAAGGCGGCGCGCGCGGTGCGCTGGGTGCCGCCGGTGAGCTGCAGCTCGTTGGCGATCGGCGCGCGCAGCGGCTTCTTGGGGATCACGTTGACCACGCCGCCGATCGCGCCCTCGCCGTACATGACCGAGGCCGCGCCGCGCAGGACTTCGATGCGGTCCGCCGACCAGGTGTCGAAGGGGAAGGTCACGGTGCCGGAGGCGACGTAGAGCCGTGTGCCGTCGTACAGCTGCATCACCGAGCCTTGTCCGGAGAAGCCGCGCGCCGTGAGCGACGTGCCGCCGTTGCCGGGGGCGCCGTTGGAGGTTATGCCGGTGGTGCGGGTAACGGCTTCGCGCACCGACTGGTCGCCGCGCTCGCGTATCGTCTCGCCGGACAGCACCTCGACGCTGGCAGGCGTTTCCAGCGGGGTCAGGCCAAGCCGGCTGCCCGTGCCCGTGGGCTCCGACAGTGCCAGCCCTGGCAACTGCGAGTCACCGGTGACCATCACCGCCGGTAGCACCGTGGTGTCTTTCCGAGACGGCTGGGAGCGCTCCGAGGCTGGCGTATCGTCCGCGGCCCAGGCCGCGTCCGTGCCCAGCGTGGCAAAGGCCCCGAGCGAGAGCGCGAGCGCGCAGTGGTGCGCCAGCTTGCGCGGGGCGGGAGTGAAAAGGTGCCTGGAGGAGCCCGGCAGGGGGGTGCGGGCAATGCGAGGGCGCGCGGACATGGACTTTCCATCGTTGGCCGCAGGCGACCCCGCCTGGCGGCAATGAACGAAGAAGCCACGGACGAGCGCGCAGTGGCGGCGGGCCCATGGCCAGCCGCCTCACGCCTGGCCGCCCGTCCGCAGCCTCGGTGATCGGTCGAAGGCCGGTATCCGGGCTCGCAGGGGGACGCCTGCCACTGGGGCGCGTCCGGGGTGCCGCCTTCCCACGCATCGATGCGCAGTGGCTGCCGCTGCCTACGGGCGCGGCGTGACACCTTTGTACCTGCTGACCGTTGCGGGGGCAGCACAGGATTTGCCGCGGCCTGGCCGTGGCGCACCTGTTTCCCGTTTAACCCCCGCCGCTTGACGCGCGCGAGGGCACCTTCGAACCATTTGCATTCCAATTGCAATTCACTTGCAACAGTGAATCCGAATGCGAGGCGGATTGTAGCCGCATTCCAGTGGTTTTTGACAGGCATATTCGGGTGGCCGGCAATGCACCATGAGAGTGCCGGCGTCCTCGTCACGACGGGATCTCTCTTCACTGTGGTGCTTTGTACGATATAGATGCCGCTTCTTGCTTTTTTCTTGCGGGCTTTCCCCAGTTGACGCTAAAGAAGGCGCAAGCCGTTCCGATATCCCGGAGATGCCGCGTGTCTCCCGCATCGCTGGTACTTGCCTAGAAAAAGCGAACTTCATGAATCAACTGACCTTGCGAAAAAAGCTGTGGATCCCTCTCGTGCTGGCCTGGCTAGGTCTGCTCCTGCTGACCGTGATGCACGCCTTCCAGACCCGCCAGTTGCAGATGGCGGACCGTCGTGGCGAACTGGCCAACGTGGTCGATATGTCGCTGTCCCTGGTGCGCGACTATGCCGAGCAGGCACGCCAGGGGAAGATGACCGAGGATGAGGCCAAGGCCCAGGCCACTGCCCGCATCGCCGCGCAGCGCTATGGCAAGGACGGCTACATCACCATCGTCAGCGCGGATTCCGTGATGCTGATGCATCCCATCAACGCCAAGCTCAATGGCAAGAACCTGCGCGATTTCAAGGACGCCAAGGGCAACGCCTTGTACGTCGATATCGCGGCGCGTGGCGCTTCGGCGGAAGGCTCGGGTCATCTGGACTACTGGTGGCCCAAGCCTGGCAGCGACCAGCCAAGCCCGAAGGTCGGCTACGTGGCACGCTACAAGCCGTGGAACTGGGACCTCGTCGCGGGCACCTATATGGATGACGTGGAGGCGCAATTCCGCACCTCGCTGTATCAGTCGCTCGGGCTGCTGGTGTTGCTCGGCATCGTGATTTCCGTGGTGGCGACGCTCCTGATCCGCAGCATCCAGCGCTCGGTCGGCGGCGAGCCCGCCACCGCGGCGGCGCTTGCGTTGCGCATGGCTGGCGGCGACCTCACCGCGCAGGTCACGGTCGCCCCGGATGACCGCGCCAGCCTGATGTACGCGATCGGCCATATGCGCGACCAGCTCGCGCGCACGGTCTCGGGGATCCAGCAGTCGGCCGAATCCATTACTTCGGCCGCGCAGGAGATTGCCTCCGGCAATACCGACCTGTCGAGCCGTACCGAGCAGCAGGCTGCCTCGCTGCAGCAGACCGCGGCCAGCATGGAGCAGATCACGGCGACGGTGCGCCAGAATGCCGACAACGCCACCGAGGCCAGCCAGTACGTGGCCGACGCCTCGCAGATTGCGCAGCAGGGCGGCAGCGTGGTGAGCCAGGTGGTGGACAAGATGCGCGGCATCACCGCCAGCTCGCGCAAGATCAACGACATCATCGGCGTGATCGACGGCATCGCCTTCCAGACCAATATCCTGGCGCTGAACGCCGCGGTGGAAGCCGCTCGCGCCGGCGAGCAGGGGCGCGGCTTCGCCGTGGTGGCGGGGGAAGTGCGCAATCTAGCGCAACGCAGCGCGGGCGCGGCCAAGGAGATCAAGACGCTGATCGTCGAGTCGGTGGGCCAGGTCGACAGCGGCTCTGCCCTGGTCGAGCAGGCTGGCCAGACCATGGCCGAGATCGTCAACGCGGTCAGCCGCGTGACGTCCATCATGGATGGCATCGCATCGGCCACCGCGGAGCAGCGCACCGGCATCGAAGAGGTCAATCGCGCGGTCGCGCAGATGGACCAGATGACGCAGCAGAACGCGGCGCTGGTGGAGCAGGCGAGCGCCGCCGCCGCTTCGCTGGAAGATCAGGCCGACGCACTGCATCACGCGGTGTCGGCGTTCCGCCTGGCTGCCTGAGTATCCGCCCCGGCAGGGGCGGCAAGCCGCTGCTTACAGCAGCGACTTGCCCTGGGCGAGGACCTTGTCGCAGACCTGCCTGGTGACCTGATCCTTGAGGCCGCCGCCGCTCAGGTCGAACTGCTTGCCGTCGCTGTTGTGCAGGATGCCCTTGGCACCGTCGGTATAGCCGCTATCGGCGGTGGGCGAGCCACCTTCAACCTTGCCCAGCAGTTTGTCCTTGACGGAAGCGGCGCCGCTGGCGCCGCCGAGATAGTTGTTCTTGACGCAGAATTCCAGTATGCCGGCGATATTGCCGGTGCTGCCGGACGTCAGGGATTGCAGCGAAGGCATGCTGCCCATCCCGCCCAGGCTGCCGAGTCCGCCGATGGCGCCCTCGTTGCCCTGCGTCGCGCCTTTGAGCATGTCCCCGAGCTGCGCGTGCGCTGCCGCCACCGGCATCAGCGTGGCGATCAGGATCTTCACGACTGTGTTGCGATAGATTCTGGCGTTCATGCGGCGATCCTCCCGGCTTGGTGGAAACCAGCTTCCACTATAGTGCGTGCCCGGATTGCCATTGCACGCAATCCGGGCGCAATCCAGGTGCAATCCAGGTGCAATCGGGGCGCAATCCGCCACCGTCCGCCCCGATGCCAGGCTGCGCCGGGAGACGCCGCGGCTACACCCCCTATCCGGCCTCAGGCCTTGCGTGCCGTCAGCCACTCGGCGGCTTGCAGGGCCTTGCCCACGATGCGGATCTCGCCAATGCTGCCAAAGAAGCCGTCGGCGCGCGCACCGTCCCAGGAACCGCCGCCGATTACCCAGGGCATGTCCGCCGCGAGCGTGGCCAGGCCTGGGGCGTTGCCGGCATTGCGCAGCACCGGCGCGCCTTCCACGTAGAGAATGGTTTCATGGCTGACATCGTCGTTGACGATGGCCACGTGCAGCCACTTGTCGGCAATGATCTCGCCGGACCAGTTGGTCTTGCCGTCGCGGCTGCCGCTCAGCACCGGCACGACTTCCCATTGCACTTCGCGCAGGCTGGAGATGGCGAACAGCAGCGGCGGCGACTCGGGGTCGCCCCCGGTAAAGCCGGCCAGGCTCCCGCGTTTGCCGTCGCGCGTCATGATATTCATCCACGCGTTGTTGCCGGCGCTCCAGTTCTTGTCGATCTTGATGAAAGCTTCGACGGTGTAGCCGCTTTCCAGGGTGGCGGCATTGATGGGTGCCGTGCTTCCCGTGACGAAATAGCTCATGCGCAGCGGCGCGTTCTTGTTGGTGTTCAGGAAGCGCACGCTGCCCGGCGCGGCCGACAGGTAGTGGTGGTCGTCGGACCACACCACATCGCCCAGCTGGGCGGCAGTCACGCCGTCCACATTGAGCGCGGCGCGGCTTAGCGGGTTGGCGCCGGACTGGTCGGCCACGACCTGTCCCACCGGCACCGCGCTGCCCGCGGCGCCCCCGAAGAAGCGCCAGTGCGCCACGGTTTGCGCCACGTGCGGATAGTCCTCCGAATTGCTGGCAGGCTTCTGTTCGGCCTTCACAGGTTCCTTGAAGCCCGCGAGAATCATCGCCTTGGCCTGGTCCGCCAGCGATGTACGCGTTGCCGTGGCGGCCTTGAAGCCCGGATTGAAGCGCGCAAAGCGTTTGGCGAAGTCCATCTGGATGGTGAAGGTCTCGTTGGGCGCGTCGAGCACGGCCTGGTCGAAGCCATTGAGCGTGTGCTTGGGCTTTTGCGGCACCCACGGCGAGAATGACAGCACCTTGATCTGGTTGGCGGTGAGGTCGAATTCGTACAGCCGCATCAGGCCGTTGCCGCCCTGGTAGGCCATCTGATAGTCGACCACCATTTCCTCGACGGCGTTGCCGTAGACATTGGTCTTGGTAAGCCGCGCGGCGCCGTGGTAGTGGCCGTTCAGCGTCATGAAGATCTGGTCGTTGTCCTTGATCAGTTTTTCCCACAGCAGCAGGCCGTAGGGCACCTCGAGCGGTGTAACCCCGTCCTTGTCGATATTGATCAACTGGTGGTTGGCGAGAATGGCTGGCAGCGTCGGGTTGTTGCGCAGTACCTGGCGTGCCCACGCGATGCCGTTGTCGGAGACGCGCCACGATAGCGAGAGCACCAGGAACTTCTGCCCTTCGGCTTCGAACACGTGGTACTCGTGGAAGCCGCTCGGGTCGCGGCCGCCGAAGGTGGCCTGCTTGCTGGCCCGGGCCGTGCCGAACGTCTTCAGGTAGGGCTCGTTGGCCAGCGTGCGCTCCGTGTCGGTGCCGGTGTCGTTCGGGCCGCCGCTGTAGTCGAGGTCGAGAATGACATCGTGATTCCCGGCCAGGATCGAATACGGGATCTTGGCGCTCTCAAGCACCTTCATGGCCTGGTCGGCCACCACCCACTGCTCGGGCTTGCCTTGCTGGTCCACGACGTCGCCGAGATGGATCAGGAAGGGGATGTTGAGCGCCTTGGCATTGTCCGCGACCCAGTTGGTCTGCGCCTGGAACGGCTCGCTGTTGAATTTGCGGCCGAACTGGTCGTTCTCCGCCAGCGTTGCATAGCGCGAGTAGAACTGCGTATCGGGCAGTACCGCCAGCGCGAAATTGGATGCCAGCTGCGGGCCGGCCGGTGGCTGCGGTGCCGGGCTGCCGGTGCTCGGCGCGGCGGGCGCGTCGTCGCCACCCCCACCCCCGCACGCAGCCAGCAATGCACTGCCGCCTGCCGGCAGCAGCGTCGCACCCAGTCCGGCCCTGAGCAAGCTCCTGCGGCGTTCGTCCGGCACGCTGGTTGTTGTCTTCTGTACCTGTTGCCGCGCATCGGCTTCGTGCTTCTTTGTCATGACTTTCCATGTGGAACAAGAAGCGGCAAAGCTAGCCAGCAGAGATGACATGCGCATGAAGAGATGTCGCAGGCATTTGTTTTTTGTTCTGTAGGTTGGAATTTTGTCTCGAAGAGGCGACATTAGGCTGGCTAAGTGTATCGTTTTACCAAAAAACAGGATTTGTTTTCCCGACGTCACCTTTCTGTCACTAACGATCGTCAACATCGGCGCCCACAAGAATCTTTGCCAGTGCGTCCGGGCGAGGGGTGATGCCAGTGACACGCATCGCCCGGCGGCCCAGGGCGCGCGGACAGATCGGGTCAATACGTAAAACGTCACCAGGGAAATCCAATGCGTCACTCCAAATCCATCATCGGCCTGGCCGCCTCGCTATGCATCGCCGGCGGCTTCTACGGTTGCAACGGCAACGGCGACCAATCCAGCCCCGCCACTCCGGCCACCCCCGGCGCACCGGCCGCGCCGGCCGCGCCGGTCACCCCGCCGGTCGCGGAAGTCACGGGCAAGTGGACCACCGGCGACCTGCATGTACATACGATCCAGTCCAACGATGCGCAGAGCCCCCTGGCCACGGTGCTCGACCAGGCGTTCACCGCGAGCAACCTCGACTGGATGGCCTTGTCGAACCACCTGCGCGTCTCGGATCGCGACCCGGCCGGCACGGCCATCCCTGGCGGCTCGGTGGCATTCTCGAAGGGCATGGCGGACTACGAAGTGCCTGCCGTCAAGCAAATGCAGGCTGACGGCCGCTATCCCGGCAAGCTGATCTTCTCCGCCTTCGAGTGGGACATGCCGACCCACGACCACATGAACGTGGGCATCTTCTCCGGCTCGCCCGCGCTCGCACCGGCCCTCAAGGCCGCCAACGAGTTCGAGTATTTCTTCACCAACCGCGCCGACACCCTGTTCAATCCGGTGGACGTGGCGGCGTGGAATGCCAAAGGCCCGCGCGCCTTTACCACGCACGCCGACGCGCTGCTGGCCTTCAACTGGCTCAAGACAAATTACCCGGACAGCAGCTACGCGCTGATCAACCACCCGTCGCGCAATCCGGGCAAGTACACCGCCGCCAACTATCGTGAGTTGAACGACCTCGCGCCGAATATCGTGTTCGCGGTGGAAGGCATGGTCGGCAACCAGATGGAGCCGGATCGCGGCGGCTACAACAGCGCCTATATCGATGCCAACCTGAAGTCGCGCACCTATGGCGGCGTGGACTATGTGGTGGCACAAGTCGGTGGCATCTGGGATGCCCTGCTGGGCGACGGGCGCCGCTTCTGGAACCTCGCCAACTCGGACCACCATTTCAAGACCGCGGGCGGCCAGTTCAGCAGCGGCTACTTCCCGGGCGAATACGCACGCAACTACCTGTGGATGGAAGGCACCGGCATCAAGGGCTTGCTGGACAGCCTGCGTGCGGGCAAGTCCTTCTCGGTGTTCGGCGACCTGATCAATGCACTGGATTTCAATGTGGCGGCCGGCAGCACCAAGCGCGAGATGGGCGGCGAACTCATGGCCAAGGCGGGTGACAAGGTCACTGTCACGATCCGTTTCAAGAGCCCGGACCGGAACCGGTTCGAGTATCCGCTGGACAGCGGCGTCAATGTCAACGTCAGGCCGACCGTGGACCATATCGACCTGATCGCCGGCGACGTCACCCGTCGCCCCGCGCCTGGTACGCCGGAATACAGCAAGGAGACCAATGATTCCACGAAGGTCATCGCAACCTTCACCAAGACCGACTGGAAGCTGGACAAGGATGGCTACAACACGGTGACCTACACGTTCACCGCGGCCAAGAGCCAGTACTTCCGCCTGCGGGGCACCAATCTCGGGCTGAACGTGCCGGGAGAAACCGCGAACGGCAACCCGCTGCCCGACACCAAGACCGACCTGGTCGAGAATGCGGCACGCTTCGATGCCATCAACGCGCGCAACTACAACGACCTGTGGTTCTATTCGAACCCGGTGTTCGTGACGGTCGCGTCCGGCGCGTAAGCGCGTAGGCACGTAAGGCCGCAAGCCGCTGGACCGGCATGGCGATACCATGCGATCTGAACGTTTTCGATTGCAGTGTTCAGATCTTTGCGCATTGCCATGCCGGCGGCACGATTACGCGGCACCGCGTCTTGACGACAGCGATGAATCGGCTTTCACTGGCGGGCCGGACGCGCAAGGCACCGGCCCTTAGCGGCGCGGCCTGCCCGGCAATGGCAGGCGCGCTTGTGTAGCCTCCTGGAGCAAGGACACGGATCGCCATGGCCATTACCCCCAGCGTCAGCAAGAAGACGTAGCGACACCAGCGGACCACCCTCGATCAACAGAACCCACTCGCGCACCAGTTCAAAGGCAGCCTGGCCCCGGAGAGCCTGGCCGCGCGGAGCGTGACATCGCGCGAAATCCGCTCCGGAGCGTGTCTCAGGGCACATTCAACGGCCGGGACGCCGGCCTACACTGGCGACATCCATCCGGGGAAGGCCGCCATGAACAAGCTAAGGTCCAGCCGTCTGCTCGATCGTATCTCGCCGCTGGTGCTCGCCGACCTGCGCCGCATGCAGGCCGCCGCCGAAGCGGGGCGCGACCCGGCGTCGCAGGTGCAGCCCGCGCCGCTACCCGTGGTGGGTGCGGGTGAATTCGATAAAAATCAAAAAAATGCTGCCAATTGCGCGGAAATTGCCCGCTATGACCCGGAACGGGGTATTTTTGTGATGGAGCTTCGCCTCGCCGGCCGGCGTATCCGATAAGCGCGCCGCCCGCGCAGTTCCGCTGCTGCTCTTGTCGCACGGCTCCGGCTCGCGCCCCCCGCCAACACCCACCTTCGGCTGCCGGCCGCGCCCATGGCGGGACTTGGTATAATCGCCCACTACCCCAAACACATGCCGCCTTGTGCTGCGTGCCTGGCCGCGGCGACTAGCCAGGGCGAGGCAGCACAGCAGCACGGCGGTTCAACGCGTGACGAGGAGTTACGTGGCCGGAACAGAAATCGCAGTGCAAACCGTCCCGCCAGCGGGCAATGCCGTCTCGTCCGGCAGCTCATTCCATACCGCCCTCAAGATCCTGCCCCCCGCGCAACGCGAGGCGATGTTCGAGATCTATGGCTTTTGCCGCGCCGTGGACGATATCGCCGATGGCGACGGCCCGCGCGCCGCGCGCCTCGCCGGCCTGGATGCGTGGCGCGCGGATCTCGCCGCGTGCTATGCCGGTGCGCCGCCGGCCGCGCTGCGTGGCCTGGCCACCCAGATCCAGCGCTTCGGATTGCTGCAGGAAGACTTCCTCGCCGTCGTCGATGGCATGGCGATGGACGTCCTGGCCGATATCCGCGCACCGGACAACGCTACCCTTGACCTGTACTGCGACCGCGTGGCGAGCGCGGTAGGGCGGCTCGCAGTGCGCGTGTTCGGCATGGAGCACGACACCGGCGTGGCGCTGGCGCATCACCTCGGCCGCGCGCTGCAGCTCACCAATATCCTGCGCGATATCGACGAAGACGCCGGGCTCGGCCGCGTCTACCTGCCGGCCGAAGCGCTGGCGGCCGCCGGCGTGCCGCTCGGCGCGCCGCAAGCTATCGTCGGCCATCCCGCCATCGGCCGTGCCTGCGCGGAAGTGGCGCAGCAGGCTCAGGCGTACTATGCGCAGGCTTTCGCTATCATGGCGGGTTGTCCTCGCCGGATCGTGCGCTCGCCGCGCATCATGGGCGAGGTCTACCACGTAGTCCTGCAGCGTTTGCTGGCCCGCGGCTGGGCCAATCCGCGCGCGCGCGTTCGCGTGCCGCGGGCGCGGCTGTTCTGGATTCTGCTCCGGCATGGCCTCATCTGAGGCGATCCCGCGAGGTATTGCTGATTGCGTTGTTGAAAAGAGGACATCGAGACCGATGAGCCAAGTAGCACTATCCCCCACGCCGGCCACGGCCGTGCAGGGTGCGCCGGAGCATCACGAGCTGCAAGGCACGCTCGACCGTGCGCTTGACGCTTTGCTGGCGACCCAGCGGCCGGACGGCCACTGGGTATTCGAGCTGGAGGCCGACGCCACGATCCCGGCGGAATACGTACTGCTGGTGCACTACCTGGGCGAGACCCCGGATGCCGTGCTGGAAGCGCGTATCGCGCGCTACCTGCGCCGCATCCAGAATGCCGACGGCGGCTGGCCGCTGTTCCATCAGGGCCGCTCGGACATCAGCGCCAGCGTGAAAGCGTATTTCGCCCTCAAGATGATTGGCGACGATACCGAATCCGAGCCTATGCGCCGCGCCCGCGCGTCCATCCACGCCCAGGGCGGCGCCGAGGCCAGCAACGTCTTCACCCGCACGCTGCTGGCGCTGTACGGCGTGATGCCGTGGCAAGCGGTGCCGATGATGCCGGTCGAGATCATGCTGCTGCCGCTCTGGTTCCCGTTCCATTTGTCCAAGGTCGCGTACTGGGCCCGCACCGTGATCGTGCCGCTGCTGGTGCTCAACAGCCTGCGCCCCCAGGCCAGGAACCCGCGTGGCGTGGGCATCGACGAATTGTTTATCCGTCCTTGCCAGGCGGCCCGCCTGGCCCCGAGGGCGCCGCATCAGAACCGGGTCTGGTTCACCGTGTTCAGCGCTCTGGATGCCGGCCTGCGCGTGGCGGAGCCGTTGTTCCCCCGCAGCCTGCGCAAGCGTGCCATTGCCCGTGCCGAGAAATTCGTGCGCGAACGCCTGAACGGCGAGGACGGCCTGGGCGCCATCTTCCCGGCCATGGCGAACGCCGTCATGATGTTCGACGTGCTGGGCGTACCGCGTACCGATCCGGACGTGGCGGTGGCGCGCGCTTCCATCGAAAAGCTGCTGGTCGTGCATGGCGACGAAGCCTATTGCCAGCCGTGCCTGTCGCCGGTCTGGGATACCTCGCTGGCCAGCCACGCCTTGCTGGAGGTCGGCGGCCCGCGCGCCGAGGCGGCGGCCGAGCGCGGCCTGCAATGGCTGCGCCCCCTGCAGGTGCTGGACGTGCGCGGCGACTGGATCGTGCGGCGTCCCGACGTGCGTCCCGGCGGCTGGGCCTTCCAGTACGCCAATCCGCACTACCCGGACGTGGACGATACCGCCGTGGTGGCCATGGCCATGGACCGCGCGGCGCGTTCCGGCGCGGCGGCGCCGGCCGTCGCCCCGGCGAGCCATCGCGCGCGCTATGACGAAGCGGTTAGCCGCGCGCGCGAGTGGGTGGCCGGCATGCAGAGCGGCAACGGCGGCTGGGGCGCTTTCGAGCCCGAGAACACGCATGAATTCCTGAACAATATTCCGTTCGCCGACCACGGCGCCTTGCTCGATCCGCCCACCGCCGACGTCTCGGCGCGCTGCCTGTCGATGCTCGCGCAACTGGGTGAAAACTCGGCGAGCAGTCCGGCGTTCAAGCGCGCGCTGCGCTACCTGCTCGACGAGCAGATGGCCGACGGCAGCTGGTACGGCCGCTGGGGCATGAACTACATCTACGGCACCTGGAGCGCGCTGTGCGCGCTGAACGCTGCCGGCCTGCCACCGGAGGCCCCGGAGATGCGCCGCGCGGCAGCGTGGCTGGTGTCGATCCAGAACGCCGACGGCGGCTGGGGCGAGGATGGCAGCAGTTACCGCCTCGACTACCAGGGCTATGAGCCCGCGCCCAGCGTCCCTTCGCAAACCGCATGGGCCTTGCTGGGCCTGATGGCGGCGGGCGAGGTCGATCATCCCGCCGTGGCGCGGGGGATCGATTACCTGGTGCGCACGCAGCAGGCCGATGGCCTGTGGAACGAGGCACGCTTCACCGCGGTGGGCTTCCCGCGCGTGTTCTACCTGCGCTACCACGGTTATGCCCGCTTCTTCCCGCTCTGGGCCGTGGCGCGCTACCGCAACCTGCGCCGCGACGGCACGCGGGCAGTGGCGTGGGGGATGTGAGCGCGCCAGCTTCGTCCGGTTTGTCCGCGCGCCTGCCGCAACGGCAGGCCGCCGGTCCCACGCTGGTGGTGACCGGCATGCGCTTCGAGGCCCGCATTGCCGCGGGCCCCGGCATTGAAACCCTGCACGGCCTACGCGCCGAAGCCTTGGCGCAAGGCTTGCGGCAACGCCTGGCGCATCCCTGCGCGGGCGTGATCAGCTTTGGCGTGGCGGGCGGGCTAGATCCCGCGCTTGCGCCTGGCAAGGTGATTGTCGCCACCGCAGTACACGACGGCGATACGTCGCGGCCGGTCGATGCAAGCTGGTCTCGCGCACTGTCCCTTGCGTTGCCGGAAGCCGTTGCCGGGACGCTGGCGGGCTCAGACCAGGCGGTGACCTCGGTGGCTGCCAAGACGGCATTGCACGCTGCCACGGGGGCGCTGGCGGTCGATATGGAGTCTCATATCGCGGCGCGGATCGCCCAGGAATTCGGGGTGCCGTTTGCCGCCTGCCGGGTCGTGATCGATCCCGCGCAACGGGATGTGCCGCCCGCCGCGGTGGCGGGGATGGGGCCCGATGGCGGCACCGATATCCTGGCGTTGCTCAAGGCGCTGCTGGCGGGGCCGGGGCAGGTGCCGGACCTGATCCGGCTGGGTCGGGATGCCAGGCTGGCGAGGTTGGCGCTGGAGGTGGCGCGGGGCCGGGTGGGGGCGGGGTTTGGTTTAGGGTGAGCCGCCGCCCGGCCTTTGACCCGGGCGGCCGGATCGAAGACCGGGCAGCAAAAGCTTAAGGCTTCGTCCCTTCCGCTTCAGGCTTTTTCTCTTCCCCGCCGGCCGGCGCGGGCGCCGCTCCTTCGGCGGGCGCATCCGTATCCTCGTAATCCGGCAGCTTCCCGCCACCACCCTGGATCAGGTACTGCCGGCGCTGCCGGTACCCATCCCGCACGAAACTGTATTTATCCAGTGCCGCCAGCGACAACAGATCGGTCGCGGCCAGTGCATTGGTACGTGCATCGAGGAAACCCACGCCCCACAGCGCCCACTGCACGTCCTTTTCGACCCACGTGGTAGGCGACAGCTGGAAGTTCACATACAGGCCCACCCCGTCGCGGATCGAACTGGGACCGAACAGCGGCAGCACCAGGTACGGGCCGGCGGGCACGCCCCACACGCCCATCGTCAGCCCGAAGTCGGTGGAGTGCTTGCTCAGGCCGGCTGGCGTAGCGATATCGATCAGGCCGCCGACCCCGAGTACCGAATTCATGGCGACGCGCATGAAGCTTTCCGCCGCGTCCACGCCCTTGCCTTGCAGCAGGTTGTTGACCGTGTTGCCGACGTCGGCCAGGTTCGAGTAGAAATTGGTGACAGCGGTGCGCACCGGCTGTGGCGTGACGGCACGGTAGCCCTTGGCCAGCGGCGTTGCTACGTACTCGTCAGCCTTGTCGTTGACCTTGAAGACTGCGCGGTTGAGCGGCTCCAGCGGGTCGTCCGGGTTGGCTTGCGGGCCGGTGGCGCATGCCGTGGCCAGTAGCGACAGGGAAAGCGCCGACAGTAGGCGCGAGAAGCGAGGGACGGGGCGGTTCATCATGTTGAGATGGCGTTTCAATGGGCCGGTCCGGTAGCGGGCGCGGACCGCTCGCGCGGACGTCCCATCAGGATCGGCTGGAAAAATACGGCGCCGACCAGCGTGCATGCCAGCGCCAGCGCCAGCAGCTTGCCCATGCTGGCCGTGCCTGGATGCTGGGACAACCACAGGCTGCCGAAGGCGGCGGCCGTGGTGGCGGCGCTGAAGAGCACGGCGTGGGTGAGCGGGGACTGCAGCAAGTGTGTCTTGCCCTCGCGCCAGGCGAGCACGTAGTAGATCTTGAAGGCCACGCCGATGCCAAACAGCAGGGGCAGGGCAATCACGTTGGCGAAATTGAGCGGGATGCCGAACACCACGCAAAGTTCCAGCGTGACCAGCGCGGACACCAGCAGCGGCACCAGCGTGCGCAGCACATCGCCCACGCGGCGCAGCGTGATCCAAAGCAGCAGCGTGATCGACAGCACGGCCCAGATGCCGGCTTGGGCAAAGGCGGTCATGATGGTGTCGGCGGAGCCCCGGATCGAGATCGGGCCACCTACCGCGGCGGGCTCGACGCGCTGCACGGCATCGATAAAGCGCGTCAGCGCGGCGTCGCGCGCATCGCTGTTGCTGCTCGACGCATCTCCCGGCTTGGCCGCCGGGGGGAGCTTCGGGCTCACGCTGACCAGGGCCTGTCCGTCGGGGGCGACCCAGTCGCGTACCAGGGCGGGCGGCAAGGTCTCCCGGCTGATCGGCTGCGGCGACAGCATCCGCTGCAGGCGGGCCAGCGCGAGGCGCAGCGGCAGGGCGATGGCCTGTTCGGCGCGCGCGCGGGTGGCGGCGTCCGCGCCGGCAAGCTTGCGCAGCCCCGTAGCCAGGTGGGCGGCTTCGGTGGCGCCCGGGCCGGGATGATCCTCCGCCGCGAGGGTGAGCTGGCGCGCCGCGTTCTTGAGCGAATTGACGAGCCGCGCATCGTCCGCAGGCGTGGCCACGGTCTGCGTCAGCACCGGCATCAGGCTCGCCGATGCTTTGGCGATCAAGGCCAGCCGCGCTGGCTGGTCGTCGGGTATGAAAGTCTGCAGCGTGACGACGCGCGACACCTCCGGCAACGCTGCCAGGCGGTTGGCGGCGGCGACGGCCGCGGCCAGAGAGGGCGCCAGCACGTTGACGTTGTCGGTGCCGGCCTGGGGCGCATCCTTGAGCGAGAGCAGGGTTGCCATCGATTCCGAGTGCGGATCCTTGAGGTGCAGCGGATCGAAGTCGAACCGCAGGTGCAACAGCAGGGGCGAGCCGGCCAGGATCAGGCCGCAGGTGACCAGCAGCACTTGCTTGCGATAGCGCTCGAAGAACACATCGGCCGGTGCCAGCCACTTGAAGCCAGGCACTTCGGTCCGTCCCGCTTCGTCCTTCGGGCGGAATACCGTGATCAGCGCGGGCAGCAGCGTGATGGTGGTGGTGAACGCGATCAGCATGCCCACCCCTGCGATCTGGCCCAGCTCGGCCACGCCGCGGTAGTCGGTGGGCAGGAAGCAGAAGAAGGCAGCCGCGGTAGCGGCGGCGGCAAGCGCCAGTGGCACGCCGACCGCCTTGGCGGCACTCGCCAGGGCTACCGGGATTTCGGGATGCACATGGCGCTCGGCGCGGTAGCGCACGCCGAACTGAATGCCGAAATCCACGCCAAGCCCGACAAACAGCACGGCGAAGGCCACGGAGATCATATTGAGCGCGCCGACCATGGCCAGCCCGAGCGCGGCGGTGATGACCAGGCCCACCAGCATGCTGGCCAGTACCGCCAGGATCAGCCGCTTGGAGCGCAATGCCAGCCACAGGATCAGGATCACCACCAGCAACGTCAGCACGCCATTGAAGGCGGCCCCTTCCTTGACCGAGGCAAATTCGTCATCCGCCAGCGCTTGCGAGCCGGTCAGGCGCACCGTGGCGCCGTACCGCTGGGCCAGCCCGAGCTTGGCCGCCGTGGCGCGAATAGCGCCGGCGGCATCCGCGCCGGCTTGCAGGCCGGCGTAGTCGAGCACGGGGCTGAGCGCGACGAACGCCGTGGCGACGCCGCCGGGCGCAGGTTGCAGGCTGCTGTCGACCAATCCGGTCCAGGACAGCGCTCCGGGCTTGCCTGCCAGTACCTGGTCCACCGTGCGCGCGCTGCTGCCGAGCAGCTTGGCCATGTCGCCCAGCTTGACCTGCCCGAGTTGCAGCGGCAACGACAGCGTAGTCGATAGCGTATCGGACAGGCCGCGCAGGGTCGGGTCATGCGCAAGGGCGTTGAGCAGGGGACGTGCCTGGGTCAGTTGCGTGGTGGTATCGCGCAGCTTTTCCGTTTCGACGAAGAGCAGTCCGTTACGCTCGAAGAATTCCCCGCCGCCCGGCTGGCTGACGGCGCGAAAGCGCTCGCCCTGCTGGCGCAGCGCCTTGGCCAGCTCGTCGGCGGCGGCGTCCGCCAGTTCCGCGGCCGGCGCCTGCACCACGGCCAGGATCATCTGGTCGCGCTGGGGAAAGGCGGCGCTCACGGCGGCATCGCGGCGCGCCCAGGGCTGGTCCGACTGGAGCAGGCGGCTGATATCGGTGTTGATGGCGAAATGGCCTGCCACATAGACGCCGCTGGCGGCAGTCAGCAGCAGCGTCAGCGCGATCACGGGCCACGCGCGGCGGGTAGAAAACTGGACGATGCGGATGACCAACGACGTCAACATGGGCGATAAGGGGGACAGTAACTGTGTGGCGCGCAACGAGGCGCGAAAAAAAGCGCAGCGCAGCGCGCAAAGCGGCAGCCGCGAGTATAACGGCAGGACGCGGCATAGCGCTGCCGCTTTGGCCGCGCCGTCATGCAATGCGCGGTTGCCGCCGGCGCGGCGAGCGCCGGCTTCGGTACGCTATACTGCCCCGGCACACGCGCGCGAGCCGGGCTGCGGTCTCGCAGCCCGCGGCGCGGCATGTTTCCCTTGGCAAGTCTGCCGGGCATTTCCGGCGGCGAACCGACTGGCATATTCAGGTCCAAATTCGCATGAAGAAATACGGTATTGCTTTCCAGGCTCTGGCCCCGCTCGCCGTGGTGGCGATGGTTTCCGCCGCACAGGCGCAAACGGTCGACAGGTCTTCGCCGGACCGCATGGTGCGGGCCGCCGTCGAAGGCGTGATCGGCACCATCCAGTCCAGCCCCGACACCCGCAGCGGCGATCTGGGCAAGATTACCGCAGTAGTGCAGCGCCAGTTCCTGCCCTACACCGATTTCGAGCGTACCACCCGGCTGGCGGTCGGCAGCGCGTGGCGCAATGCCACGCCCGAGCAGCAAAAGCAACTGTACGAGCAATTCCAGACCCTGCTGGTGCGCAGCTACGCGGTTTCGCTGTCGCAACTGCGCGAGCAGAACGTCAAGTTCCGCTACAAGCCCGCGCTGGCCGCCAGCGGCGCCACCGATGTGGTGGTCGAGACGCGCGTGCTCAACAACGGCGACGAGATGCAGATCGACTACCGCCTGCAGCGCGTCGGCAACGGCTGGAAGATCTACGACATCAATATGATGGGCGCCTGGCTGATCGAGGTCTACCGCCGGCAGTTCGCCGATATCGTCGCGCGTAACGGCATCGACGGCTTGCTCAAGTACCTGGCCAACCACAACGCGCGCCAGAACGCCGACGCTTGAGCCCCCGGCGTTACCGCCGGCATGGACGATAAAAGGCTCGCCCCCGGTACACGCGGTACCCAGGGTGCGAGCCTTTATGCATTCCGGATTGCCTGCGCTTCAGCGCGTGGCGGCTTTCCGTGTGGCGGCGGTGTCGTTGGCTGCCTTGGATGACTTGGCGCGGCCGATCTCTTCAAGCTTGATCTCGACGTGCTTCGAGAACACGTAGTCGGCAGGGCGTTGCTTGGTCAGGTCGATATCCGGCGCCATCGGGCCCGAGGTGCGCACGCCGCGCAGGCTAACGCCCAGCGCCTTGAGCGGATGGGCGATGGTGTCCGCCACCGCGGTGGCTTCAAAGCCGCTGTGGACCATGCAGTCGGCGCACTTCTCGTAGTTGCCGACGCCGTAGGCGTCCCAGTCGGTGCCTTCCATCAGTTCCTTGAAGGTGCCGACATAGCCTTCGCCGACCAGGTAACACGGACGCTGCCAGCCGAACACGGTGCGCGCCGGATTGCCCCAGGGCGTGCACTTGTAGGTCTGGTTGCCGGCCAGGAAGTCCAGGAACAGCGTGGACTGGCTGAAGGCCCAGTTCTTGCCGGCACGGCCGCGCGACAGGATGTCGCGGAACAACTGGCGGGTCTTGCCGCGGTTCAGGAAGTGCTGCTGGTCCGGCGCGCGCTCGTAGGCATAGCCCGGCGATACGGTGATGCCGTCCACGCCCATGGCCTTCACGGAGTCGAAGAAGCGGGCCACTTTTTCCGGCTCGGCATCGTTGAACAGCGTGCAGTTGATGTTGACGCGGAAGCCGCGCTTCTTGGCCGCGGCGATCGCCTCGACGCAACGGTCGTAAACGCCTTCCTGGCTCACCGAACGGTCATGCATCTCGCGGTCGCCATCCAGGTGCACCGACCAGACGAAGTAAGGGCTGGGCTCGTACTGGTCCAGCTTCTTTTCCATCAGCAGTGCATTGGTGCACAGGTAGACGAACTTGCGGCGCGCAATGATGCCCTTGACGATGGTGGGCATGTCCTTGTGCAGCAGCGGTTCGCCGCCGGCGATGGAGACCACCGGGGCGCCGCATTCGTCGACCGCGCCCAGGCACTGCTCGATGGACAGGCGCTGGTTCAGGATGGGGTCCGGATAGTCGATCTTGCCGCAGCCGTTACAGGCCAGGTTGCAGCGGAACAGCGGTTCCAGCATCAGTGCCAGCGGATAGCGCTTGTTGCCGGAGAGATGCTGCTTGACGACATAGGCGCCCACGCGGGCAACCTGCAAAAAGGGAATGGCCAAAATGTACTTCCTTGTTATGGGGGCGGCCGGGGTCAGCCAGCGGCGGTTTGCGGGTCCGGCTGCGGCACGGCCTCGGTTGCGGCCGTGCCGGCTGCCTGCCTGCGCGGCGACGGATCGGCCAGCTCGGCGGGCAAGCGGAATTCGGCGTGCTCCTCGCGGCCATCCATGGTGGACACCTCCACCGGTCCGAGCCTGCGCAGCGCGGCGATCACGTCCTTGACCATTTCCTCGGGCGCGGACGCACCTGCCGTGATACCCACGACTTCGACACCGCGCACCCATTCGGGGTTCAGCTCGCTGCCGTCGGCAATCAGATAGCTCGGCACGCCACTTTCCGTACCGATCTCGCGCAAGCGGTTGGAGTTGGAGCTATTGGTGGCGCCGATCACAAGGATCACCTCCACCTGCTTGGACAGCTCGCGGACTGCGCTTTGCCGGTTTTGCGTGGCGTAGCAGATATCGCGCGTATCTGGCCCCACCAGGTTGGCAAAGCGCCGGCTCAGGGCGGCAATTATATTACGTGTATCGTCCACGCTCAGCGTGGTCTGCGTGACGTAGGCCACGGGGGTATCCGCGGGCAGGTCGAGTTGCGCGACCTCCGCCTCGCTTTGCACCAGGATGACCTTGCCCGGGATCTGTCCCATGGTGCCTTCGACCTCCGGATGGCCGGCATGGCCGATCAGGATCACCGTGCGGCCGCTGGCGGCATATTGCCGGCCCTGCGTATGTACCTTGATCACGAGCGGGCAGGTCGCGTCGATCGAGTGCAACTGGCGGGTCCGCGCATCGCTCTCGACGT
The DNA here is from genome assembly GCF_056398185.1 of Cupriavidus sp. 05L310. Taxonomy (NCBI): domain Bacteria; kingdom Pseudomonadati; phylum Pseudomonadota; class Betaproteobacteria; order Burkholderiales; family Burkholderiaceae; genus Cupriavidus; species Cupriavidus sp. 05L310. The sequence continues at coordinate 47,133 of NZ_JBFTOX010000005.1, read as the reverse complement.
CCTTGGAGACGCCATGCGCGCTGAAAATCGTGACGGCGCCGGTCGGCACTTCATGCAGTTCTTCCACGAAGCGCGCACCCTTTTGCCTTAGCCCTTCCACCACGTGCTTGTTGTGCACGATTTCGTGTCGCACGAACACCGGGGCTCCATGCTTGAGTAGGGCACGATCTACAATCTCGATCGCGCGCACCACGCCGGCACAAAAACCGCGGGGTTGAGCAAGAATCACCTGCATAAAAATAGGCCCCCCGACCCAGTCAACGGGTTCAGCATTAGTTGATATTCCGGAATCACTTTCCCGTCATACGGTGGTTACTATATACCCGTGCCGCAACCTTTGTCTGGCACCTGGCAAACGCCTGCAACACTTTGAGGGTTATTCCTGTGGGGAACATGACGTCAGGAGACTATGTCCTGGTAACGGGCGCATCGGGTTTTCTCGGTTCGGCGGTAGCGCGGCAGGCGCTGGAGCGCGGGTTCCGGGTGCGCGCGATGGTACGCGCGGGCAGCCCGCGCCGCAACCTGGAGGACCTGCCGGTTGAGATCGCCGAGGGCGATATGCGCGATGCACGCGCCATGGAAAGTGCGTTGAAAGGCGTGCGCTATCTGTTTCATGTGGCGGCGGATTACCGCCTGTGGGCTCCGGATCCCGAGGAAATCGTACGCACCAATGTGGCCGGGACCGAAACCGTGATGGGCGCGGCACTCGCCTGCGGCGTGGAACGCGTGGTGTACACAAGCAGCGTGGCGACGTTGCGGGTAGCGGGCGCCACGGCGCCGGTGGCAGAAGACGCCGCCATGGGCGACCATGAGGCGATCGGTGCCTACAAGCGCAGCAAGGTGCTGGCCGAGCGCGTGGTGGAGCGCATGGTGGCCCGCGACGGCCTCGAGGCGGTGATCGTCAATCCCTCCACGCCGATCGGCCCGCGCGACGTGCGGCCGACGCCTACCGGCCGCATCATTGTCGAAGCCGCCAGCGGCAAGATCCCCGCCTTTGTCGATACTGGCCTCAATCTGGTGCATGTGGACGACGTGGCGGCCGGGCATATGCTGGCGCTGGAGCGCGGCGTGACCGGCGAGCGGTATATTCTTGGCGGGCAGGACGTCTCCCTGCAGCAGATGCTGGCCGACATTGCCGCCATGACCGGGCGGCGCCCGCCCACCATCAGCCTGCCGCGCTGGCCGCTTTACCCGCTCGCTTTCGCGGCGGAGGCGGTGGCGCGCATGACGGGCAAAGAGCCCTTCCTGACGGCCGATGGCCTGTCGATGTCGAAATACCGGATGTTCTTCAGTTCGGAAAAAGCCCGCCAGGTGCTTGGCTACCAGGCACGGCCCTACCAGCAAGGCCTGGGCGAGGCGCTCGACTGGTTCCGTACCGCCGGCTACCTGCGCTGAAACTGGCTGGCGGCGCAGGCGCGCTGCCAGCCTCCGGCCCGCTGCCGTCAGCCGCGCTGCGGCGCTTGCGCACGGCCTTTCCACTGCCCGCCCTTGCGCAGCCAGTAGCGGCGCGCGGAATCGATGGTGGCGCCAAGGTAGAACAAGGCCGTCAGCGGCAGCAGCGGCGCCAGCCAGAGGGGCTGGCGGTATTCGCGCAGCATGGGCATGTAGGCCAGCGTCATGGCCAGCCAGGCCGCCCATGCCGGCCATAGCCGCAGGCCGCCGCCAAGCGCCAGCAGGGGTGGCGCCAGGTAGGTCAGCACCATGCCAGCCACGGCGCCGGCCAGCAACAGCGGCGAGTAGCGCAGCTGGGTGTAGGCGCTGCGCGCGATCATGTCCCACAGGCTGCGCCAGTCATCGTAGGGGCGCACCGAGATGCTGTCGTCGGCGAGGTCCAGGCGGATTGAGCCGCCTTGCTTGATACAGGCTGCCAGGCTGCAGTCGTCGATCAGTTCGCCGCGGATCGCGGCAAATCCGCCGATGCGGGCCAGCGCGCTGCGCCGCGCCAGCATGCAGCCGCCGGCGGCCGCGGCCACGCCGCTGCGCGGGTTGTTGACGCGCGCGAACGGGTAGAGCTTGGCAAAAAAGAACACAAAGGCCGGGACGATCATGCGCTCCCACCAGGATGCGCAGCGCAGCCGCACCATCAATGAAACCAGGTCCCGCTGCTCGCATTCCGCGCGCGCCACCTGCTGCGCCAGCACACCGTGGCCGTGATGGATGTCGGCATCCGTCAGCCACACCCAGGTGGCCGCGGGAGCCAGCCTGTCAGCGGCTTCCAGGCCTTCCGACTGCGCCCAAACCTTGCCGCTCCAGCCGGGTGGCAGCTCGCGCGCCGTGATCACCGCAAGCGATTCCGCCTTGCCCAGCGCAGCCGCGGCGCTGCGTGCAATGTCGGCGGTACCGTCGGTGCTATGGTCGTCCACCACCATCAGCCGCAGGGGCGCGGGATAGGACTGACCCAGCACGCTGGTCACCGCGCCGCCGATGACGGCCGCCTCGTTGCGTGCCGGGATGATGGCGACCACTTCCGGCCATTGCGCCGGGGCGGGCGCGGGGCCGGGCTTGCGCACCCGCCAGAAGCCGGCGCGGCCAGCCAGCAGCACGCACCAGATGGCGAGGGGGATCAGGGACAACAGGAACATCTCAAAAGGCTCCAGAACAGCTTCAGGTGGGTCAAGGTGCGCTCAGCGCAGAAAGCGGCGGGCAAGCCGGGCCAGCTTGGGAACGGTCTCCGGCCGCAACAGGCGCGGATCGTAACCCGCCATGCGGCGTTCGTTCTCGGCCAGGCAAAGATCGATCATCTCGCGCGCGGACAAGGTCTCGGCGATCGCTGCCGTACTGTTCATCGGGAAATTGGCGTCCTTGGCCATGCCATCGGCATCGATGCCGCGCGCAATGCCAACGCGCTCCCAGATCAGGAAAGCCCACACCCGCATCACCTTGAGCGCGTACAGGGGGCGCCGCCACCAGGGCAGGCTGCGGCGGTACCAGGCGGCCCAGTTGACGAAAAACAGGATGTGCCGGCCTTCCTCCTGGATGACGGGTTCGAAGGTTTCGACCAGTTCGGCGGGAAAGAAGCCCGAGCGCCTGGCCGCGGCGAACAGTCCGAACGCGGCAAAGCTGTCGATACACTCGCTGTAGCCGGTCACCAGCCAGCCCCATTCGGCGTCGGCGGGGGGCAGGTACTCGGGTTCAGGCGCCAGCGCGATGCCATATGCCTCGACCAGTTTCGATAGCACCACCTTGTGCCGCGCCTCCTCTGCGCCGTCCATCTCAAGCGCGCTGCGCAGCAGCGGCTCGGCCACGGTATTGGCGAAGGACTGCACACGGATGGACGCGCGTCCCTCGGTCTGCACCGCGATATCCCAGATCGGCAGGGACGTCACCCGGTGCAAGGCGTCGGGGTCGAGGCTCGGCCAGTCGATGACGGCCGGTTTATAGGGGTTGTGGGTTTGCAGCAGCATGTTGCAGAACATGCGCAAGTGCCGGGGCGAGCCAATGCGGACCGGCCCGGGTTCGGGATCGGTCCAGTTGCGCATGGCATGGTCGGCCTGGTCGATCGCGGCCTTCGCGATGGTCGCTGCGACGGCGGTTGCGCGCGCTTCGGCGCTCGGCTTTTCGGATCTGCTGGGCGCCGCAAGTGCGTCTGACATCCCGCTCCCCCCTGGCTGTGGATGGTTTGGGGGTCATTCTAGCTTGGCCGACGCGCCCGCGCGTGCCGGACAAGCATCACGGCGCGGCGGGCGGGGACAGGGCTGGCCCTAGCCCTGGTACTGCACCGGCGAACGGGACTGCATGCCCAGCCGGTAATACAGCAAGGTCAGCAGGATCAGCCAGGCCGGGCCCACGTACAGCGCGATGCGCGTATCCGGGAAGTACGCCATCAGCGCGACCACCAGCCCCAGGAAGGCCAGCGCCACCCAGGAGCCATAGGGCCAGAACGGCATGCGGAAGGCGAGCTTGCTGCGTTCCGCCGAGGACAGGCCGCGGCGGAAGTTCATCTGCGTGACCAGGATCACGGCCCAGGTCCAGATGGCGCCGAAGGTGGAGATCGAGGTGACCCAGACGAACACCTTCTCGGGGACCAGGTAGTTCAGCAGCACGCCGCACAACAATGCGGCAATCGAAACGAGCAGGGCGCGGCGCGGCACGCCGTTGCGGTCCGTCACGGCAAAGGCGCGCGGCGCCTGGCCTTGCTGTGCCAGGTTGTAGAGCATGCGGCCCGTGCTGAAGATGCCGCCGTTGCAGGAGGACAGCGCGGCGGTCAGCACCACGAAGTTGATGATGCCGGCGGCGGTCTTGATGCCGAGGCGTTCGAACGTCATCACGAAGGGGCTGCCCTGCGTGCCGATTTCGTTCCAGGGGTAGATGGCGAGGATCACGAACAGCGCGCCCACGTAGAAGATCAGGATGCGCCAAAACACCGAGTTGATGGCGCCTGGGATCGATTTCCGCGGGTTTTTCGCCTCACCGGCGGTCAGGCCGATCATCTCCACGCCGAGGTAGGCGAACATCACCATCTGCAGCGACATCAGCACGCCGGAAGCGCCGTTCGGCATGAAGCCGCCATGGGTCCACAGGTTGGAAATGCCGATCGCCACGCCGCCATTGCCAAAGCCAGCCACGATCATGCCGGTGCCGCCGATCAGCATCAGCACGATGGTGACGATCTTGATCATGGCGAACCAGAACTCGAATTCGCCGTAGGCCTTGACCGCCAGCAGGTTGACCGAGCCCATCGCGGCCAGCGCCGCCAGCGCCCAGATCCAGCGGGGCACGTCGGGGAACCAGATGCCCATGTAGATGGCGACAGCGGTGATTTCGGCGATGCAGGTCACCAGCCACAGGAACCAGTAGTTCCAGCCCGTCAGGTAGCCGGCCAACGGCCCCATATAGTCCTGCGCGTAGCGGCAGAAGGAACCTGCCACCGGGTTGTGCACGGCCATTTCGCCGAGCGCGCGCATGATCAGGAAGATCATGGCGCCGCCGATGATATAGGCCAGCATGATGGCCGGCCCGGCCATCTTGATGGCGCTCGCCGAGCCCAGGAACAGGCCCACGCCAATGGCCGAGCCCAGCGCCATCAGCCGGATCTGGCGTTCGCCAAGGCCGCGGTGCAGCGCTTCTCCGTTTTCACTCATCTCTTGTCTCCGATCGGTAATTGTCCGGAATCGCCCCTTTTGGGAGCGGTCCGGGTGCGCCTCCTGGCTTCCGTGGACAAGTCGCGCAGATGGTGCGGACAAGGCCGGCGCCGCATCTTCATAGGGGATGCCTGGTGGGCATGTCCTACTGAAAACTGGCCTTCCGGCGCAATTGTTTGCCTTTTAAGACAAGCATTGGCTGGAAAGCAAGCAGTCCGATGCGGTGCTATTGGACGGAAGTGGCGAGCAGATTAAAGACAATCGACCAGCATTTGTTTTTGAAATTTATATGAATAGCAGGAAAAAATGCTGAAATGGCTCCGGCGGGGTGGAAGTGCGGCGCGGCCGGGACACATCGTGTGGGGTCGCGCGGCGGCGGAGCGGCTAGCGGCGGCGCGATGCGCGGGCGGCGATACGCTCGGGCCCGAGGCCGGCGCGCCATGCGCCCGGCGGCATGCCAAAGCGCTGGGTGAAGCTGCGGGTAAAGGTGGTCTGGTCGGGAAAGCCGAGCGTCAGCGAAATATCCGCCAGCGCCTGGCTCCGGTCGGCCAGCAGGCGCGTGGCCTGGTCCAGCCGCATGCGTGTCTGGTAACGATGCGGCGTATCGCCAAAGGCGTCGCGGAACAGGGTGTGGAAACGCCTTACGCTCCAGCCGAAATGTGCCGCAAGCTGGCTGGCGCGCACAGGTGCCTCCAGATGCTGGCGCAGGTAGGCGTCGATTTCCGCCAGGGGGAAATGCGCCGGCCGGACACGGCCATCCACGCCGAGCGCTTGCGCGAGGTCGGAGGCAAGCGTGGCCGCCAACTGCCAGTGATGCTGGCGCGAGCCGGCCTGGCTCGTGCCTTGCTGCAGCATGGCCACGCGCCGCACGCCGGCGCTCCAGGCGTCGGTGACGGCAAACGCCCTCACACGGTCCGTCAGTGCCGCCGGCAACGCGAGCGAACCGGGCGGAACGTCCAGCACCAGTTGCCGGTTGTTCCCCAGCCCGAGGAAATCGTGGCACTCGCCGGCAGGTACGATCAGCCCGCTACGGGGATCGAGCCGGTGCAGGTGTCCGCCGATTTCCAACTCGCAGGCACCGTCCAGGCCGAACAGTACCTGGTAATAGTCATGGCGATGCCGCTCTGGCTCCGGCTGGTAGACGCGAGTCTCCACCAGCGGAGCCGGCAGGCTCGCCGGTATTGCCGGCAAGGCGCGCTTATCGGGCGGCGACATGGCCGGTTTTCCCAATGGCGTCGCCGCGCTTGCCGCCCTGGCCGGTCTGGCACAGCCAGACCCCAAGTCCGGCAACGATCAGGCCGAGCAATTGCAGGGGCCCGAGCCGGTCGCCAAACAGCCCCCAGGCCTGCAACGCGGCCAGCGGCGGAGCGAGGAACATCAGCGAGGCCGCCTTGGCGGCCTGGCCGCGCCTGACGATGCGCAGCAACAGGTAGGTGCCCAGGCCCGACAGCACCAGGGTGGCCCACGCCAGCGCGGACCACAGCGCCAGGCCCGGCTGCCAGTGCGTCTCGCCCAGCATCCAGGCCAGCGCGCCGGCCACCAGTGCGCCGCCCACGTTCTGCCACGCCGAGCTGGCACGCAGGTCGGCGGCGGCAATCGAGGTTTTTTGCAGGATCGTGCCCATGGTGATGGAGAGGATGGAAAGCCCCGCCACCAGCACCACCCACGGCGATACCGGGCTGGGCGCGCTGGCCAGGGTGGCCGGGGCCACTACCAATACTACGCCCAGCGAGCCCAGCGCAAGTCCGCCCCAGCCCCGGCGGGACGGGAATTCTCCCAGCAGCGGGATCGCCAGCAGCGCCGTCAGCAGCGGCTGCAAGGCGCCGAGCAAGGCCATGGCCGATGGCGCCAGGCCATGTGCAATGGCCCAGTAACCGCCACCCAGGTAGCTGCCGTGCAACAGGCCGCCGGCCAGCAAGTGTTTCGGCACATCGCGCAGTGCCGGCCAGCGCGCGCCGCCGGCCAGGGCTACGCCGGTGAACAGCAGGGCCGCCAGCGAGAAGCGGGCCAGCAGGAAGAGGCTGGGCTGCGCCACCGGCACGATCGCACGGCCCACGATGAAGCCGGTCGACCAGATCAGCACGAAGGCGAGGCTGGACAGCCAGATGGCGCTGGGTGGAACGGTGTGACGGGGTGACGGCATGGCGTATTGGGGTTTTGGGCGCGCGCGGCGCGGGCAGGGCGGACAACAATGGGCTGCAGGTTAGTAGCCGGATACCGTGCTGTCTTGGCGAATCCGGCAACGCGCGCCGCTGTGCGGCCGACCGGCCTCGGCTTCGGTTTATAGTTGGCCTTCGCCCCGGCCGGCCACATCATGGCCGTTGCAACGTCTTGCGCTGCGCCTGACGCTGTTTCCCGCGCAAGGCAGCCCAGGATTCGTCAATCTACAGCCCCCTTTCTCCATGTCCGAACTCTTGCTGGAACGCGTACTCCTTACGAACGATGACGGCATCGACGCCCCCGGCCTGGCCGTGCTCGAGGCCGTGGCCGCCAAGCTGGCGCGCGAGGTCTGGGTGGTCGCGCCCGAGCACGACCAGAGCGGGACCTCGCACTCGCTGAGCCTGCACTCGCCGTTGCGCATCAGCCAGCAGGGCGAACGCCGCTTTGGCGTGTCCGGCACGCCGGGCGACTGTGTCGTCATGGCCGCGCGGCACCTGATGGCCGATGCCCCGCCGAGCCTGGTCCTGTCGGGCATCAACCGCGGCGCCAACCTTGGGCTCGAAACCGTGTTCTCAGGCACCGTAGGCGCCGCCATGACCGGCGTATTGCTGGGCATCCCGGCGATCGCGCTGAGCCAGGCCTTTACCGATCGCAATGCGGTGCGCTGGGAAACTGCGGGCGAGCTGGCCCCTGAGGTGATCCGCCGCCTGCTTGCGGCAGGCTGGAACCAGCAGGCCTGCCTGAACGTCAACTTCCCCGATGTGGTACCCGAGTCGGCCGGCCCGCTGACGGTGACGCGCCAGGGCGTCGGCCTGGTCAAGGATCTCGCCGTCAGGGCGCATGTCGACCCGCGCGGGATCCCGTATCACTGGCTGCAGTTCTCTCGCGGCCCGCGCCCCGACGCCGAGGACAGCGAGGCCGTCGTGATCGGCCGCGGCGGCATCTCCGTCACGCCGCTGCGCTTCGAGCGCACCGACGAGGAGGCGGCGGCGGAACTGGCGGGGCGCCTGTGATGGCGCCGGGCCTTGATCGCTGGACCCAGGCGCAGGCCGCGACGTTCGGATAGCGCCCGGCGATGGGGGGCGGCCTTCAGCGCGGGGCCCGCTGCAGGCGCCGCCGAACGCGAGTCGCCGGCGCGCGCGTCAGGGCTCGTCCACGACAGGGTTGGAAAGCACGCCGATGCCATCGATCTCAATCTCGATCTTGTCGCCGGGCTTCATGAACACCGGCGGCGTGCGCGGATAGCCCACGCCGGCGGGCGTGCCCATGGCGATCACGTCGCCCGGCTCCAGGGTCAGGCATTCCGTCAGCAGGGCAATGGTTTCCGCCACGTCCCAGATCATGTGCCTGGTGTTGGAATCCTGCATGACCTGCCCGTTCAGGCGGGACTGAATGCGCAGGCCGGCGGCGCCCGCCGGCAATGCGTCCGGTGTCACGATCCACGGCCCGAACGCCCCGGTGGCATCGAAATTCTTGCCGATCGTCCACTGCGCCGTCTTGCGCTGGTAATCGCGCAGCGACGCATCGTTGAAGCAGGCGTATCCGGCCACGCAGTTCAGCGCATCGGTGCGGCTGGCATGCCGCACCCGCTTGCCGATGACGACCGCGAGTTCCGCTTCATAGTCGAGTTTGTCGGAGCAGCGCGGGCGCTGGATCGGGGCTTCCGTCGCCAGCAGGGACGTGGCGCCGCGGAAGAAAAAGGCCGGGTATTCCGGTTTCGCATTCCCGCCTTCCGCGGCGTGATCGTAGTAATTCAGGCCAAGGCAGATGATCTTGCCCGGCCTTGCCAGCGGGGTCAGCAGCCGCACCGCGGCAAGCGGCAGGCGCCTTGCCCCCGCCAGGGATTCGGACAGGCGGCCTCGCGCCGCATCGGGCAGCGCGAACCACTCGCTCCAGTCCGCGACACCCGCCACGGTCTCGACGATCTCCGCACCGTCCACCACCCCGAGGCAGATCTTCCCCTCGAATTCATATCTTGCCAGCCGCATCGCACACTCCATCCAGGTTTCGAACATCGCAAAATATCGATATTTATTAATATGCTATTAAATATCGATATTTTTTGAGATTAGGGTTTACATCAGGGCCGCACGTATCAACGCGTGACGAAAATCGATAAAATCTCCCGATGCGCACCATGTCACCGTCACTTCCCGAAACCGCAGCCACCGGAGCCAGGACGCCGGCCGTCACGGTTGCCAGCTCCGTCTATGAACGATTGCGGGATGACCTCCTCACGGGTGGCATCGAGCCGGGTGTCAAGCTGCGTATCGAAACCATCTGCGAGCGCTACGCCGCCGGCAACACGCCAGTGCGCGAAGCGCTGAGCCGGCTGGCCGCGGAAGGGCTGGTAGTGCGCCACGACCAGCGCGGCTTCACGGCCGCTCCGGTGGACCTCGACGAGCTCGAAGCGCTCACGCGCACCCGCGCCGACATCGACCAGATGGCGCTGAAAGACGCGATGGCGCATCCGTCGACGCAATGGGAAGAGCAGATCGTGCTGGCCTTGCACCGGCTCTCGCGAACCCCGCGCTCGGCACAGGACGATACCTACGTACCCAACCGGGAGTGGGAGCGGCTGCACCGCGAGTTCCATCGCAGCCTGATCGCGAATTGCCGCTCCCGCTGGCTCCGGCAATTCAGCGAGGAGCTTGCCGACCAGGCCTATCGATACAGGCAATGCTCGATCCGCAATGCCTATGGCGTGCGGGATGTGCATGCGGAGCATGCGGCTGTGGCTGAAGCGGTATTGGCCGGGGATGTTGAGCGGGCAGTGTCATTGCTGACGCGGCACTACTGGCAGACGGCGGAATTTATTCAGGCGGCTGTCGGGCGGGATGACTAGACGGTGCTTTGGCGTTGCAGCATGTCTTTGCGATGCGCTTTAACATTTCATTTTTCCTGGCCGTAAACTCAGCGCAACAGGGCGAGTCCTTTGCCCATATCGCTGACAGGGCGTACCTGCCAGCGCTTTGGGAAAATTGGCGCCCGCCATTCCGAAGTTTCCTCCTTCATTCGCGAGCAATCTCTTTCAACTCATTCCGACGCTGGTCTGATAGTGGCTTCTTCCCTTATGGCATCGCCTGCTATCGAAACGCTTCTGGTGTCGCTCCGCCATTCTCCCTTATGCATATCCCGGCTCATGTGCGTGTGGCCTGCGTGCTCGGACTCGTCGCGTCGCTTGCGATGCTGTGCCGGCCAGTCGGCGAGCTTTCATCTGGGGCGTTGCTGGTAGGCGATTTTGGCAATGCGCTGGGTGAGAGCATCGCGGGTAGCAATTCCAGCAGCAGGACCAGCCGGTAGCAGGCGTTGGAGCATGCACAGGGCAACGTGACGAGCTTCGGCAGCGTCTATGGCAATGCCGATGGCCCGAGCTAACCGAGGCGGTGCGGGGAGAACGCGCATAGCCGGCGCAGTGCTGGCATGGCGGTTCGGCGCGGCCCGTTTCCTGGCAACTTCTGGCGTCTGTCTGATAGCATCCTCAATCCGAGCGCGTTCTGGTGGTCGGCGTGACGCCGTTACGCCGTTACGCCAAAAGGGTCGCTCCTTCGATTGAGCTGATTTCCTCTGCTCCTTGCCGACGAAAGCACACACATTGACAGCGAGATGGATCTCGATTGGAAGCAACGTACGCAGCAATATGTCCAGGCCCGGCGCCAGCATCCAGCCTGGCAATTGCTCGCGGCGCGCAGTTCACCGCTGGTGCTGAGCTGTCTGCAGACGCTGTTCGAGAAGAGTCACGACGGGATCGTCTTCGAAGAGGCTCAGCAGGCCTTGGCGACACTGCTGGAGCAGCATGCCAATAGCGACGAATTCGGCGTCGAAGCTGACGACAGCGCGGCAGCAGCGCGCAAGGAATTGCGCGCCTGGATTCGGCGCGCGCTGGTGATCGAGCGGGAGGGGCGCCTGTATGCTACCGACGCACTGGAAGAAGCGCTGAGGTTCGTAACCGGACTCGACGGCCGGTTGATGACGTCAACCGCATCGCGCTTGTCCATCGTGCAGCGGGAGATCGAGAATCTGGAGTCAAGTCTGAATCCGGATCCGCGCAGCCGGGCCAGGCATTTGCAGCGCAAGATCGCCGATCTCGAAACCGAACTGGCCGCGGTCAACGCAGGTGAGGTCAAGGTCCTGAGCGATGTCGAGGCAGCCGAGGGAATTCGCGAGATATTCAACTTGGCGACCAGCTTGCGGGCGGATTTTCGGCGGGTGGAGGATTCGTATCGCGAGGCGGATCGTCGGCTGCGGCAATCGATTGTCAGCGAGCGCAACCACCGAGGCGAGATCGTCGACAAGTTGCTGAATAGCCACGATGGCCTGCTGCAGACGCCGGAAGGTCAAGTGTTTCATGGCTTCCAACAGCAGTTGGGGCGTTCGGCGGAGCTGGACGCAATGAAGCATCGTCTGCGTTCCATCATCAGGCATCCAGCTACCCGGTCTGCCTTGAATTCGCAGCAGCAAGGTGAATTGCGCTGGTTGATCATTCGCCTGGTGGACGAGTCGGCGGCGGTGATTCGCGCCAGGGCCCGTAGTGAGCGGGATGTCAAGGGCTTCCTCAAGACGGGCCTGGCGGCCGAGCATCATCGGGTTGGCGAACTGGTTAACGACATCCTGCAACAAGCCCTGGCGATGGACTGGGGCAGCGCTGCGGTACGCCGCCAGGCCGGCGCTTTGCCGCCGGTCGCCATCGCGGTGTCGGGGCTGCCACTGGTGGAGCGGCTTCGTTTCAAGGCCAGCGAGGACGATGAGCAACCGAGCCTCGAACTTGGCGCGCGAGGCGTGGATCCGACGCTGATCGATGACGATTTCTGGAATGCGTTCGATAGCCTCGACCGCCCGGCATTGATCAAGCGGACGTTGGCTCTGCTGGAGGAGACCGGGCAGGCCATGGGCATTGCCGAGCTGGCGCACCATCTGCCGCCGACCCATGATCTGGAGTCGATCGCGTTGTGGTTGAGTATGGCGAGAGAGGCCGATGCTCCGGTGCATCGGCAGCGCGAGAGCGTCGATGTGCTTGGCCGGGACGGGATTGCCCTGCGTTTTCAGGTGCCGCAGGTGGAGTTGGGTGCCGAGCACCTGCGTGACTTGGATATGGAGATATAGCATGGCGAGCATTTTCGATGCCTTGACCGCGGCGGATGAGCTTGCCGCAACGGGCGATTCGTCTTCGCGATACCGTGAGGAAGACGTTCCAGTGCCGTCCCCCGCGCAAGCCGGCGCGGAGAGCGGGCTTGCCATCACCCCGCGGCAGGTCAAGGATACCTGCCAGGAGTTGCTCAAGCTCGGGCTGCTGGAGGCGGCGAAAAAGCCCAATCTCTATCGCATCGCTACCACCCATGCCGCCGATATCGATCGCATCCTGGAGCCGCTGGACCTGGCGTTGAAGATCGACGATGTGCGAGGGTTGGCCTTTCTGGTGGTGGCACAACCTTTGTTTCTGGAGGCGGAGGACGAGTGGTCGCATCCTCTGGTGCGCCGCCAACGCTTGACACTCGAACAATCTTTGTTGGTGGCTTTGCTGCGCCAGCACTATGTGGCGCATGAACAGGAAGGCGGGATCGGGGCCGGGGATGCCCAGGTGGCACTGGAAGATCTGCTGCCGCAATTGCAGTTGTACCTGGGTAATCTGGGCAGCGATGCGCGCGAGCAGCAGCGTTTGCGCACCTTGCTGGAGAAGCTCAAGCCGCATGGCATTGTTTCCGAAGTTGATCCGCACGACCAGGTCGCCATCCGGCCCATCATCGTGCATCTTGCCAATCCCGAGAACCTGCAAAGCCTGTTGCAGGCCTTTAAGCATGCGGCGCAGCCTGCGGGCGCTGGCGACGGCGGCGTATCGAACGATCCGGAGGACGCCGCATGACGCCTCCCCAGGCAGGGCATCCGTCAATCGAGGAGTTGCTGCCTTCCGCGGCCTATGTGCTCACGCATATTGACGTCTACAACTGGGGGCCGTTTGGCGGACGGCACCATGCCGAGATCGATATCGAGGGTACCGCCATCATCGGGCAAACCGGTAGTGGCAAGACGACGCTGGTCGATGCTCTGATGACATTGATCGCGGCTCAGCCGCGCTACAACCTGGCATCCACCGGCGGACACGAGAGCGATCGCGATCTGGTGTCCTATGTACGCGGCGTCTCCGGCGCGGGACGTGCTGGCGATACCGACCATATCGCCCGGCCGGGCAAAACCGTGTCGGCCATCGCCGCGAGCTTTGGCAACGGCAACGTGCGTTTGACCATCGCAGGCATCTTTACGCTGGAGGGTAGTAGTTCGGCGGCGGCCGACCTTGACAGGATCTGGTTGATCTCCCGGCAGGAGCGGCAAGGGCTCGATGAGTGGCTCGAAGCACACCACGCTGGCGGCAAGCGCGCACTGAAGCAGCTAGGGCGGGAGCTTGCCGATCTGCAGGTTTTCGAGAACAAGAAGGCCTATGTCGCGCAACTGCGCCGTTTCTTCGAGGTGGGTGAGAACGCCTTCACCTTGCTGAACCGTGCTGCCGGTCTCAAGCAGCTGAACAGCATCGACGAGCTGTTTCGCGAACTGGTGCTCGATGACCGTACGGCGTTCCAGCGCGCCGCGGAAGTGGCGTCCGAGTTCGACGATCTGGCCGCGATCCACCAGGAACTGGAGATTGCGCGCAGGCAGCGGGAGTCCCTGCTTCCGGTCGAGAAGGGGTGGCAGTCGCGCAGCGAGTACCGGCAACAACAGGAGATTCAGCTCGACCTGATCGCCATGCTGCCGATCTGCTATGCGCTTCGCGCGCACCAGCTCTGGGGGGACCGGGCGATCTATCTTGAGCGGCAGATCGAACTGTGCGCGCAACGCATCGAGGCGCTGGCCACCGAAGCTGCCGGCCAGGAGGCCGAGGAACAACAACTGCGCGATCTGTACCTGCAGAGCGGCGGAAGCAGTGTCGAACTACTGGAAGCCCAGATCGCGCTGCAGCGCAAGCACCGCGAGACCCTGCAGCGACATGCGCAGGACTATCTGCGCCTGACGAAGTCCCTCGGACTCGATGGGGCGCTCACGCTGGATGCCTTCGACGCGAATCAATCGCAGGCTGGCCAACTGAAGATGCAGGGGGAAGAGGGGCTAGCCGAGCAGGAGAGCAAGGTGTTTTCGTTGGGGGCGAACGTGGCGGCCAGCGAGAAGGTGGTCTCCGAACTGGAGACATCCCTGGCGCAGGCGCAGGCACGGCCGGGCTCCAATATCCCGGGACCGTACCAGCAGTTCAGGAATGAACTAGCCGCACACCTGGACCTGGCTGAAGCTGCATTGCCGTTCGTGGCGGAGTTGGTTGAAGTACAGGCAAAACAGGCTCAATGGCGCGGCGCCATCGAGCGCGCGCTCGGTGGGCACCGCCTGCGTCTGATGGTGCCGCCGGAGGCGATGAGCGCGGCGCTTTCCTGGGTGAATGGGCGCGACAACCGGTTGCATGTTCGCTTGCTGGAGGTCCAGGTGCCGACGCAGGCTGTGGCGTTCTACGCGGACGGTTTCACGCAGAAGCTGAATTTCAAGGGCCATGACTACAGGGAGGCAGTGCAGCAATTCCTGGCAAACATCGATCGGCATTGCGTGGCCTCCCCCGAGACGTTGAAACTTACGCCGCATGGCATGACGGCCCAGGGCCTGATGTCAGGCAAGAGCGGCTTTTTTGAGAAGCAGGACAAGACGCCCTTGAACCAGGGGTGGATGACCGGCTTCGACAACAAGGACAGCCTGGCCGCGCTCCAGCAGCAGTTGCAGGATGCTGCTTCGGCGCGAAAGGGGTTCCAGGCACTGTTCGAGGCGGCGAGGGCCGATGTGAGCGCACGGCGCGCTCGCGTGGGACTGCTGGAGCGGCTGCTAAGTGTCCAGTTCCAGGATATCGATCTGCCGGAAGCTGAGCGCGCGTTGGCCAGTTCGCTCAAGCGCCTGGCTGGCTTGGCGGACCCGGCATCGGATACCGCCAAGGCAAAACGGGATTGGGAATCCGCCAAGACGAAGTTGACCAGGACAAACGAGGCGCGCGAGAACAGCCGCGTCGTCCAGGCCGGCTTGCGCCGGGATCGCGAGACGGCGCTGACGCAGCGCGAGCGTGCCTACCGGCGAAGCGGCGATGGGCTAGACGCGCAACAGCAGGTACTGGCAAAGCAGCATTTCGACTTATCCGATGTGCAGCAGGTCGACGCGTTGGAAGAGCATGAGACTGAGGCGGAAGGGCGGTTGCGTGGGCAGCTTCGAAAGATTGCCGAAGCCCTTGTTCGTTGCGAGAAGGATTTGGTCCGCGCCATGGGACAAGCCTTGGGCGAGGATACCGGCGCCTTGTCCGACGTCGGCTCCGAACTGGAGGACGTGCCGCAATACCTGGCGCGCTTGAAGATGCTGAACGAAGAGGCGCTGCCAGAGAAGCTGCAGCGCTTCCTGAACTACCTCAACCAGTCCTCCGACCAGGGCGTAACCCAGTTGCTTGGCAGTATCGAGAACGAAGTGGCGATCATTGAGGAACGTATCGAAGATCTAAACAACACCATGCGTCGAGTGGATTTCCAGTCAGGGCGCTACCTGCGGCTGGATCCGCGCCGGGTGGTACACGAGAGCTTGAAAACGCTGCAGCAGGCTCAGCGCTCCTTGCGCTCGGCCGCGTTGCAAGATGATCAAGGCGAAAGCCATTTCAGAGCCCTGGCGCATGTGGTTACGCTGCTGCGCGATGCCAGCGAGCGCCGGACTACGGTTGGCGCGCGAGCGCTGCTGGATCCACGCTATCGCCTGCAGTTTGCCGTGTCGGTGATCGAACGCGGCACGGGCGCGGTCGTGGAAACCCGCACCGGTTCGCAGGGCGGAAGCGGCGGCGAGAAGGAAATCATCGCCAGCTATATCCTGACCGCCTCGCTGAGCTATGCCCTGTGCCCGGATGGCGGGAGCAAGCCGCTATTCGGCACTATCGTGCTGGACGAAGCTTTCTCGAAAAGCTCGCAGGCCGTGGCCGGGCGGATTATTTCGGCGTTGCGGGAGTTCGGCCTGCATCCGCTGTTCGTCACGCCGAACAAGGAAATGCGCCTGCTGCGCGCGCACACCCGCTCCGCGATCCTGATTCACCGCAGAGGGCAGCAGGCCACCATGACATCGCTGAGCTGGGAAGAACTGGATGTGCTCGCCCGCTCTAGACAAAGCAGCCAAGATGAAGTCACCGGATGAATTGGCAGCGAAGCTGGCCAGGCATTGGCAATCCGCCGATGTGCGCATGGCTCGCTTGCTCCAGGCCGATAGCTGGCCGCTTATCTTGCCCATAGGCAGACCGAGCGCCAGGGCCTTTGCCGATGAGACTGGGCTGGTCAGGCAGCATGTGCAGCGCTGGCGCCAGATACAAGTCGGAAAGGTTGTCTGGCAGGCCGTGGCCTACCGAGCCGGCGATGCACCAGTCGAACTGCCGCTGAGCTGGGAATTGCGCACGCCTTCGGAATGGGTCGCGGCCACCGGGGACGCGGCGATCCAGGCGGAATACCGGGTGCTGGGCCAGTTGGTGCAGGCTGTCGATCCGCTCTTCCGCGCCTTGATTCTGCGCCAACGCCGCCTGGCGGTAGACCGCCCGGCGGGCGAAGTCGCCAAGACGAGCCAGGTCGCACTGGCCCTGGTGCCAGGCTGCGCCGGGGGACGTCCGCTGCGGGCGTTGACCGTTTGCAATATTGACAGCAAGTTCATCGAACGCAATCGCGCCTTATTGATCCAGATGCTCGATGTGCGGTTTGATGGAATGGCGACCGAAGTCGGGCTGGAGTCCTTCCTGGATGCGGCCGATGACAGCGATAATTGGCTCCTGTTGGTGCCGCTGGCGCCAGGACTGCTGCCGTTTCGCCTGCAGCGTGTGCGTGTCAGTGAACTTGGCCTGTTGCCGGAGGCCGTCAGCCATATCCTGATCGTGGAGAATGAGCGCTGCCTGCATCAATTGCCGGCGTTGGCGGGTACCGTCGCCGTCCTCGGGGCAGGCTTGAACCTCGGCTGGATGCAGGCCCAATGGTTAGCGCACAAGCATGTCGCTTATTGGGGCGACATGGATACATGGGGGCTGACGATGCTAGCCAGGGCACGGCAGGCCCTGGCTAGCGTGGCCGCGGTGCAGATGGATCGGGCCTGCTTTGATCAATACGCTGCGTCGTTGGCGGTAGCGGAGCCTGTGCCTGCCAGTATCGAGACGCCCGAGGGACTGAGCGTCGCTGAGGGGGATTTTTACCAGTATTTGCACAGGCAGGAGCGAGGGCGCCTCGAGCAGGAGTTCTTGCCGCCCGAGCCGGTCGCCGCGGCCCTGCGTGCGTGGCACGGTGGAGCGCCGGGTTGACGCCTGCGCGGCCAGTTCAGGCCGTTCAAGCCGCCCCGGAAAATGGCGCTTCGGCAAACGGATTGCAGATACGCAATCCCTGTTCAATCAGCATGCCATCCTGCATATCCTCGGAATACAGGATCTTGCAGTCGGACAGCAGGGCCGCTGCAACGATCATCGCATCGTAGACGCTGAATCCGTAGCGTTCGGCGATTTGCCTTCCTTTGTCATGCGTTCCAAGTGTGAGCGCCTCTACCGGGCACAGGGACTGAATCAGTGTCACGACTTCGTTCACCTCGGTCCATGGCATCGCCAGCTTGCGGCGCGCCACGCTGGTGATTTCGTTCAACACCTGCACGCTGATCCTGCCGCCGGCCTGGACGATGGCTTCGGCACGATCCGCCTTTTCCGCATCGGCGGACAACAGGTACAGCAGCACGTTGCTATCGATGAACGCCTTATGATCGGGCATTGATATCGTCCCGGTCAAACTTGAAATCGGCCGGCAGGCGGCCCCGGAACTGCCTTAGTTTCGCCAGGTAGGCGGCGCTGCCGGACTTCTTCCGGACCTGGAATACCCGTTCGTCGGCGATCACGACTTCAATGTCGTCGCCTTCATGCAGTTCCAGTGCCGCCACTACCGTGGCGGGCAGGCGGATGGCCAGGCTATTGCCCCATTTGCAGACTTGCATGCTTGGCTTCTCCTGAAGAAATTGCGGAAGATATACGTTTTAAATGTATATCGTTCAGTGCGTGCCATCAAGAGGAGCAGGCCGATGTGTGCCGCTTATGGCATTTTCTGAGCCGGCATCCATCCGATGTGCTCATCGCGGCCGTCTTGCGGCACTGCGTTGCTCGTTTGATAATTTCGCCTGCCCAGGCAATTTCATCAAACCGGTTTTGAATGTACTCCCTAGACGACCTGCGACTTTTTGTCCGCACCGCCGAACTTGAAAACCTCTCCGCCGCCGCCCGCGAGCTGGGCCGTACCGCGGCCACGGCCAGTGCGGCGTTGATCCGGCTTGAGCAGCGCCTGAGCGCGCGCTTGTTCGCCCGCACCACCCGCCGCATGCGCCTGACCGAGGAGGGGCGCGTGTTCCTGGAGGCCGCACGCAAGGCACTGGCGGCGTTGGAGGAGGGCGAGGGCGCGCTGGCGGAACAGCGAGAGGAACTCGCAGGGCCGCTGCGATTGTCGGCGCCGGCGGACCTCGGGCGCACCTTGCTGCGAGGCTGGCTGGACGATTTCCTGCTGGCGCATCCGCAGCTTTCGCTTGAGTTGTCCATCGGCGATACGCTCGCCGATCTTTATCGCAGCAACGTCGACCTGGCCGTGCGGGTGGGCTGGCTGGAGGATTCGGGGCTGGTGCGCCGGCAGCTTGCCTTGACGCGGCGCGTTGCGGTGGCCGCGCCGGGGTATCTCAAGCGCTGCGGTACACCGGCTTCGCCCGACGCGCTGGCGCAGCACCAGATGCTGTGCCTGGCACCGGGTGGCCAGGCGCGCATGCGCTGGCCGTTCCGTTCGCGCCAGACGAGGGTGGAGGTGGAAGCCAACGGGCGGCGCACCAGCGATGATGGCGCCGTGGTGCGCGACTGGGCCCTGGCGGGCCACGGCATCGCGTTCAAAAGCTGGTTCGATGTGGCGGCCGACGTCAGTGCCGGCCGCCTGGTGCTCCTGTTTCCCGACTGGTACCAGGACAGCGTGCCGCTGCAACTGGTGTTCCTGCAAAGCCGGTTTCCGTCTTACCGGCAGCGCCGCCTGATCGAGTTCCTGCAGGCCCGCTTCGCGGCGTTCGACGCCGATTACCCGTTCCCTGCCTAGCCCGCGGCGACACGCTTCGCGCGCAACGGGCGCGCAACCATTTACATCATGGCGTGCCATACCCGGCCGGTGCCTGCTTGCGCCTGTCTGCGCCCGCTCTCGCTCTCACCTGAATGACATCAATACAAGACATTCGGCCATTAGACATATGGCTTTCATATAAGACATGGACAATGCGTCTCACCGCTACGGGTGCGGTTCATGGCGTTTCCCGCATGGTTGCCCGCGGGCGGTGGCAGACCGCCTCATCCATCCATAAGACAGAGAAAATCCAGTGAAGAAAGCTCTCCTTGCAATGACTGCCGCAGCAGCAGCTGCAGCATCCGGCGCAGCGTTCGCCCAAACCGCGTCCGGCGTCACGCTGTACGGCATCGCCGACGTCGGCATTGAAGTCATCAACCACATGCCTGCCGCCGGCTCCGCGGGCGGCACGGTCACGCGCATGAACTCCGGCAACTTGTCCGGCTCGCGCTGGGGCCTGCGCGGCACCGAAGACCTGGGCGGCGGCCTGAAGGGTATCTTCGTGCTGGAAAGCGGCTTCGATATCGACTCCGGCACGTCCGGCCAGGGCAACCGCCTGTTTGGCCGCCAGTCTTATGTCGGCCTGCAGGGCAATTTCGGCGCCGTCACGCTGGGCCGCCAGCAGAACTCGCTGTATGACCTGTTCGGTGCCTATGATCCGATGGCCGTCGGCCCGCGTTACTCGCTCAACAGCGTCGATTCGCAGTTCAACGGCCGTGCGGACAACGCCATCAAGTACACCGGCAAGTTCGGCGGCCTGACCGCTACCGGCTTCTACAGCACCGGGCGCGATGCCACCGTGGCCAATGGCAGCGAAGTGCCGGGCGAAAGCAAGGTCGGCCGCAACTACGGCGCGGGCCTGGCCTACGCAGCGGGTGGCTTCTCGGTCGGCGCCGCCTATGACCAGTTCCAGGGTTCTTCCGTCGCATTGAAGGATCGCAGCGCCAAGCGCGCCGCCATTGGCGCGGCTTATGCCTTTGGCGATGCCAAGGTGTTTGCCGGCTATCGCTGGCTGCGTGACGATGGCACGGCAAGCGCCACGGCCGCCGTCACCCGCAGCAATGTGTACTGGACCGGCGCGCAGTACAAGTTCACCCCCGCCTTGCAACTGACGGGCGCGGCCTACTACACCGACATGAAGGACAGCGACGCGGATCCGTGGATGTTCGTGCTGTCGGCCGACTACTCGCTGTCAAAGCGCACCGACGCCTACCTGAACGTGGGTTATGTGAAGAACAAGTCCGGCTCCACGCTGGGCCTGAACGGCAGCGGCACGGCATTGCCGGGCGCGAACCAGACCGGCGCCACCGTCGGCATGCGTCACCGCTTCTGAGCGGAGCGCATGCGCGGTTGCCGGGGGCGCCGCGCTGACCGGCGGCTCCTTCCTGGGGAGGATGCCGCCAATCATCATATCGACCTTGCCTTGCCGCGAGGATCGTTGGGCCGGTTGATCGACTGGCCTTTTTTCTCTGCTTCGCCGAAGCGGGTGAGGTGCTGAAGGCTGCCGTCGCCGTAGACGCGCTCCACCCTGGATACCACGACGTGATAGCCGTCATACCATTTGCGGTACTGGCGCTTCGCGTCCAGGTGCCGCGGGTCGGTGGCGAAGGCACGCAGGGCTTCCTGGTCCCGCCAGTAGTAGCTGGCGTTGACCAGCTTGCCGTCCGGCGAGCGCCATGACTCGGCGCCCAGAAACCCGGGGCTGGCGGCCGCCACTTCGTCGATGACCGCGCTCAATCGCCTGAATTCCTCGTCGGTCTCGCCTGGCTTGTAGATAAAGGCTGCGATGTACATCTCATGCTCTCCGTTGCTGGTTTGCTTGGGGATGGGGCTGTCGGCCTAGGACGCCCTCGGCATGGCGATCAGCCTTAGCGCCAGCAGCGCCAGCACCACCGCCAGCCCGTACTTCTGGAAGATGGCGGCGCGCGGATTGCGGCTCAGGAAACGGCGCGCCGAGCCGCCGGCCGCGCCCAGCAGCGCGTGAAAGACGGTGCTGATCAGCGTCAGCACGCAGCCAAGGACAACCAGTTGCCTGGCTACGTTCCCCTTGGCCGGGTCGACGAACTGCGGCAGGAAGACCATGAAGAACAGCAGGGCTTTCGGGTTCAACAGGCTGTTTAGCGTGGACCGGAAAAAAACGGATATCAACGAGGCTTGCTGTGCCACCGTGCCCAGCGGCGCAAGGGGGCGGCGCAGCGCCTTGCAGGCCATCCACAGCAGGTATAAGGCGCCGGCGTAGCGGATGAGGTCGAAGGCGGGCGGCCACGCGGCGATGACGGCAGTGATGCCGGTGGCGGTCAGGACGGTCAGCACAAGGTCCGCCGCCGCGATGCCCAGCGCCGCGGCGGTGCCGCCGCCTGCTCCGTAGGTGATGCCGTGCGCCATGACAAAGGCCATGTTTGGCCCGGGTGACAGCAGCAGGACCATCACTGCCGCGGCGAATACGGACAAGGTTGCGAGTTCGATCATGCCTGCAACTCCCCGGTGCTCGTGGAAGCCCGCCGGAGCCCTTTACGTTGATGAGGGTGGTAGCGTAATCTTTGTGTCTGGTACAAACAAAAAATTGTTCTAGATACAAAGACAAGGCAGAAAGCGGAAGGCAGAACGCAGAAGGCAGAGGATGATCCCCGCACCGACCCGGTACAAAACCATCATGGACGAGATCGCCGGCCGCATCCGCGAGGGGATGTTGCCGCCAGGCACGCAGCTGCCGACCGTTCGTGCCCTGATGAAGCAGCATGGCATCGCCCTGGCCACGGCTTCGCGCATCTACAAGGAACTGGAATCGATCGGACTCGTCGTCGGCGAGACGGGCCGGGGGACGTTCGTGCGGGACACGTCGCTGCCGCGCGGCCTGGGCATGGAGCAGCATCCCGCGCGCTTCGGCGCGGTGGATCTCACCTTCAACTATCCGTCCTTGCCGGGCCAGGCCGATATGCTCCGGGACGGCCTGCGCACCATCGCCGCCTCGGGCGATCTCGATGCGCTGCTTCACTCGGCGCCGCAGGGCGGGCGGCCGCACGAGCGGCAGACGGCGGCCCGGCACCTGCGCAACCGGGGTATCCGGGTGGGCGGCGATCAGGTGCTGATCGTCAACGGCGCGCAGCAGGGACTGGCCGTGACGGTGATGGCGCTGCTCAAGCCGGGCGATGTACTGGCCGTCGATGCGTTGACCTATCCGGGCATGAAGATGCTGGCTCAGGCGCATCGCCTCGATCTGGAGCCGGTGCCGCACACGGTTGGCGGCATGGACGTGGACAGGCTGGCCGCGCTTTGCAAGCGGCGTCCGGTACGCGCGGTCTACGCCATGCCCACGATGCACAATCCGCTGGGCACGGTGATGGCGGAGGCGGAACGCATCGGTCTGGCCGAACTGGCCGCGCGTCACGATTTCCTGATCATCGAGGACGGTGCGTATGCCTTCCTTGCCGAGCCGGCGCCAAAGCCGGTCTTTACCTACGCACCCATGCGGACGGTCTATGTATCGGGCCTGTCGAAGAGCGTGGCATCCGGCCTGCGCGTGGGGTTTGTCGCAGCCCCCGCCGCGCTGGTGCCGGCGATCGAGCGCGCCATCCGTGTCTCGACATGGAACACCCCGTCACTCACCGTGGCGCTTGGCTGCCATTGGATCGAAACCGGTCAGGTCGACGATCTGGAAGACCGGAAACGCAAGGACGCGCGGCTGCGCCAAAGCCTGGCGCGCCGCGTGCTGCGCGGCAGCGATATCGTGGCGCACCGCTCGTCCTACTATCTCTGGCTGACCTTGCCCGAGGACCTGCGCGCCGACCGCGTCGCCGCCGCGCTGGAGGGCGAAGGCGTCCTGGTGACAACCGCGGAGCCTTTCGCCGTTACGCCCAACGTGCCGCATGCGTTGCGGCTCGCCATTGGCT
This sequence comes from Cupriavidus sp. 05L310, assembly GCF_056398185.1. Classification (NCBI taxonomy): domain Bacteria; kingdom Pseudomonadati; phylum Pseudomonadota; class Betaproteobacteria; order Burkholderiales; family Burkholderiaceae; genus Cupriavidus; species Cupriavidus sp. 05L310. The sequence continues at coordinate 23,862 of NZ_JBFTOX010000005.1, read as the reverse complement.
CCATCTCACATGAAGCCCTGGAAGACGCGCTGATGAAGGTGCGCCGGGCGGCGGCCGCTTAGCCGTTTAGCCGCCTAGCCGCCCGGCGCGGTTCGCCCTCACTCGATGACATCGCCCACCCAGACACGATCGAAGCTCGCCGCCGCTTCGTGCTGGATCTTGCGTACCGTCTCGGCATCGGCGGCCTCGTACTCGCAGACCATGCGCTTGCGGTCGGCAGCGATCAGGCTGCGTTTCCAGGTGACGTTGTAGAGGGCGAGGCAAGGGCGCTCGCGGTCGGCGACGATCTTCATATCTTCGTCGGATTGCGGGGTGGTGAAACTGCGCTCAACGATGATGCGTGACATGGCGGGCCTCCTGTCGGGGTGCGGAAAGTGCGGAAGTGCATGCAGGTAGGCTAGTGCCCCGGCGTTGGCGCAAGCGTTGGAATGGCACGGCATGCCAGCACCGCGCGATCCAGCGCCGCCGCCGCCCGCGCGCCCGGCTGGTGGCCGGCCGCCAGCCAGCGCAGGTCCGCGAGCCACCCGGCCGCGCTGGCCGCGTCGCCCGCGCTGGCGGCGGCCTGCACCAGGCAGGCGGCTGCCACCGTCATTTCGGTCAGCCTGCGAACGGCGCGGGCCGCTTCCAGGGCTTCGCTCGCGCAGGTACCGGCAACATCGCATTGTCCCCGGTCCAGGGCCATCGCGGCGGCGGCGTTGAGCGCATAGGCGAGGTGCGCCTTGTCGTCCACGCTGCGCAAGGACGCCAGCGATGCCGCCAGTTCGTCCTGCGCGGCGGGCTGGCCGAGACGCAGCCTGGCAAGGGCTCCCAGCGCGCCAGCGAACGGGGCGGCGGGCTCCACGGCATCCGCGGCTTCGGTTGTCTTGCCCGCCGTGCCCGTCTCGCCCATGCGCCGCGCAGCCTGCTCGATCTCAGCGCTGTGCCCGACGACCTCGTCGAAGCGGTCAAGCTCGAACGCGATGGTGGCCTGCCAGACGAGGCACTCGTACTCCCGCCAGTGATCCTGCCGCTGCCTGGCAAGGGCCACCGCGCGCGCCACCTGCCCGTGGCCGCTCGCCAGGTCACCATCGACACGCGCCAGCAGGCCGTGGCCCCACATCAGCTCGATCGTCTGCAGGTCGAGCGACTCGGCAAGCGCGTCTGCCTCGGCGATCATGGCGCGCGCCCTGGGCAGATCCGTCTCCACTTCCAGCAGGCAGCGTGCGGTATTGGCGAGCTGCTGGCAGCGCGTGGCGGCATCGGCCTTGCGCGTCATGCGCTCGGCCTCCAGGATGGCGCGCCGCGCGCCCTCGGTGTCGTTGCCTTGCTGCCGCAACCACGACAGGATATGCAGGCCGGTGGCGGCTTCTTCGTGCAGCGAGAGCGCTTCCGCGGCGCGGATCTCGCTTTCCATCTCGCCGATGAGCGTGGGCAGGCGCCGCGCGCCGGCGCTGGTAGCGGCAACCGCGCGCAGCTTGAGCAAGCCGATCGCCAGCCGCACGCGCTCGGCGCCCTGCGGCAGCCGCTCAAGCTGGGCCAGGCCGCGCCCGGCAACCAGGGCAGCTTCGTCGTTGGCATAGACGCGCAGGCAATGCTCGCCCGCCGCCAGGCAAGCTTGCGCGGTCATCGGCGCGTCGTCGGCGAGACTCGCATGGTGCACCAGTTCGCCATATAGCCTGGGGTCTTCCGCGCATGCCACCACCAGCTGCTGTGCGATCAGGCGATGCATGATGCGGCGCCGGGGCGGCGAGATGGCGCGATAGGCCGCCTGGCGCACCACGTCGTGGCTGAAGTCGAAGTGACCCTCGCCGGTCGGCTTGAGGAGTCCGCGCCGCTCCAGTTGCTCCAGGGTCGTCAGCAATTGCGCTAGGGGAATGCCGGACACCTCGGCCAGCAGCCGGGGCTGCAGTTCGCGGCCCATCGCGGCGGCGCGCAACAGCAGTTCGCGCGATGCGGGTTCCAGCGCATCCAGGCGCTCCGCGATCAGGGCGTCAAGCGTACGGTGCGAGCCGTTGCCGCCGCGCGCCCTGTCGCTGGCGTTAGCCAGGGCAAGCACGAACAGCGGGTTGCCGCCACTATCGCGCGCTACGGCGAGCGGATCCATCGCGGCCAGCGCCGGGCCGAGCAACGCAGCGACCTCGGCCACGGCCAGCGGGGCGAGCGGCAGCCGGAGCAGGCGGCCTTCGCGCGCCAGCGAGTGGAGCAATCCGTTGGCCCATGGGTTGTCGTCGACCTCGCCCGCCCGCGCGCCGCCGGCGAAGATCATGCGCGTGCCGGTTTCCAGCGTGCGGCACAGAAAATGGAGCAGCGCGGCAGAACCTTCATCCAGCCATTGGAGGTCGTCCAGGGCCAGCGCCAGCGGTTGGCCAGCGGCGAGCCCGCGCAGCAGGCTGGCGACCGCGCCGAAGAGTTGTTCACGGCTGCCCTCGCGGTGCCCGGCAGCCAGTACGCCGCCGGCCAGCAGCGGCGCCGCCTGCTGCGCCTCGCCCGCAGGCACGGTGTCTTGCGCGATGCCGCGCAGCGTGTCGAGCCACAGGCCGTAGGGCCGCACCATCTCGGCCTCATAGCAGCGGCCGCGCAGGACCTGGAAGCCGGACGCCTCGGCACGCCCGGCGAAATGGTCGAGCAGCGTGGTCTTGCCGATACCGGGCTCGCCGAGCAGGAGCAGCAGTATGCCGCTTTCGCTGTCGCTGCCGCCGGCTACCAGCCGCTCGATGGCGTCGCGCTCGGACAGGCGTCCGATCAATGGCCGGCTCAGCAGGGCGGGCTGCTCGGCGGCGTTGGCCGTAGCGGCCGGGATGTCGTTGCCGTGCGCTTCTTGCGCGTTGCTGTTCTCCCAGGCCGCCGCGCCTGCGGCCTGCATCTCCCGGCGCGCGCGGTGGATCGCCGCGTCCAGCGGGCCATTGGGCGGCGTGGACAACTCACGCCGCAGCATGTCCCGTGCGTAGGCGTAGTGCTGCTCGGCGTCCGGATAGCGCCCGGCCGCCGCCAGTAGCGAGACCAGCGTGGCATGCGCGGATTCGGCGAGCGGATCGGCGGCCACCATGGCTCGTCCGTAAGGCAGCGCCAGTGCGGGCGTGGCGTCCAGGCGCGTCACCAGCGCGCACAGCACGGCGCGGCGCAGGCCGTCGTAACGCTCCCGCTCCGCCGTGCACCAGTGATAGAAACGGTAGCAGCGCGCAAGTTCGAGGCCCGCGAGGAACTCGCCGCGCAGCAGGCGGGCAGCTTCCTCGAGCGCCTCGAGCGAGGCAGCATCGGGCCCGGCGCCAAGCAGCGCATGGACGCGTGCGATATCCACCGAGGCGCCTTGCGCGGCAAAGGCGACCCGCTCCCTGTCCGCGACCAGCCTGATCGCCCCGGCACCAGCGTCGTCCAGCAAGGGTCGAAGCTTGGTCAGGCTCCAGCGCAACGCCGCGCGCGGGTCATCGGGCCCGTCCCAGAGCAGGTCGCAGAGCGACTGCCGGGATTGGGCCGCGCTGGCACAAACCAGGTAGCCCAGCAGGGCGCGAGTGCGCTTGGAGGCTGGCAGCGGTAGCGGCTCGCCATTGCGGGTCACGCATAAATCACCCAGCAGGCGGATTTCCAGTCGGGCAGTGGCCTGCGGTGAAGCGGCATCTCTGGCAGCCACGCTTTCTCCAACCGTGATTCCAACGGTGCCAGCCGATAGTGGAACTGGAGGGGCGGGGCTGCGGATGCACAGCGGCCTGCCGCGCCGCACCGTTGGCGACGCTGTTCAAAAAAGGTAGCACACGGGCCGGGCGGTTGCCAGCCGATGCGCGCACCCGCCCGCGGCCCATCCCATCCCATCCTCCACCAACCATTCAAGGAGAAACATCATGCTGATCGCAAGATGGCAGATCGATGCCCGCTTTGGGCACAAGCAAGAGGTCATCGACCGGCTGCAAGCATGGGCGCGCGAGATCGCCCCGCAAGCCGGCCTTGTCACCGGGCGCCTGCTGACCGGCTCGATCGGCGCGCTCGAAGCGACGGTGGTCCATGACTGGGAAGTGAACGATCTCGGCGAGCTGGACCGCGCATGGGGCCGGCTCGCATCGATACCGGCCCACGCGCAATGGGGCAAGGACCTGGAGCCGTTCGTGGTTTCCGGCACCGCGCGCTGGGAGATCTATCGCGTATTGTGAGGCGTCTTGTGAGGCGTGTTGCGAGGTGTGCTGTGAGGCCGCGCAGCGCGCGGCAACTTATCCATCCAGGGAGCCCGTCATGCCAATCGATGACACCAGGCTGAATGCGTTCATGGACAACTTCGTTCGCGATCTCGGCGCGGTGATGCATGCCGCGACGATCGTGGTCGGCGACAAGCTGGGACTCTACAAGGCGCTTGCCGGCAAATCGCTGTCGGCGCAGGAACTCGCAAGCGACACCGGCACCGACGCGCGCTACGTGCGCGAGTGGCTGTCGGCCCAGGCGGCCAGCGGCTACGTGGAGTACGACGCGGCCACCGACCGGTTCAGCCTCGGCGAGGAGCAGGCTTTCGCGCTCACCGTGGAAGGCGGCCCGGCATTTATTCCCGGCGCGTTCGAGATCGCCGTGGCGCAATTCAAGGCGATCCCGAAAATGATCGACGCATTCCGCACCGGACAGGGCCTGGGATGGCACGAGCACGACGCGGCGCTGTTCCACGGCACCGAGCGCTTTTTCCGTCCCGGCTACGCGGCGCATCTGGTGAGCGACTGGATCCCGGCGCTGGCGGGCGTACAGGCGCGGCTGGAAGCTGGCGCTCGCGTGGCCGACATCGGCTGCGGACACGGCGCGTCCACCATCATCATGGCGCAGGCCTACCCGAACTCCACGTTCCACGGCTTCGACTATCACGAGCCGTCCATTCGTTATGCGTCCGAGGCGGCGCAACGCGCGGGGGTTGCCAGCCGGGTGCGCTTCGAGGTCGCCAGTGCAAAGAGCTTTCCGGGCAGCGACTACGATCTCGCCGCCATGTTCGATTGCCTGCACGACATGGGCGACCCGGCCGGCGCATCGCATCACGTGTGGAACAGCCTCAAGCCGGACGGCACATGGATGATCGTGGAGCCGTTCGCGCAGGACCGGCTGGAGCAGAACCTCAACCCGGTGGGGCGGATCTTTTATTCGGCGTCGACCTTCATCTGCACGCCGGCGTCGCGCGCGCAGGAAGGCGCCATGTGCCTGGGCGCGCAGGCTGGCGAGAAGCGTATCCGGGAGGTGGTTACGCGGGGCGGCTTCCGCCGCTTCCGCCGCGCCACGGAAACGCCGTTCAACCTGGTCTACGAAGCGCGCCCTTAGCGTGGGCCGGCGGGCCGGCGGGTTGGCGGCAAGCAATGCGGCGTTTTCGCCCTTCCTGCCGTCGCCGCGCCTGCGTAGTTGTTCCCATTGTCTGCCCGTGGGCTTTCCATTAGGCTTGGCCTCCACCTTCGAGGACTTCCGGCGCGTTCCCCAGCATACCGCCGGTTACTGGAGATGCCCTGATGCCCGCTGTGCAGAATCTGCAGCAGAAACCGGCACGGATGTCCATCGTGACGTTCGACCAATGGTGCGAAGCCATCGATACCAGCTTCCTGCCGCTCGCCTATACGCGCCAGACGCGCGGGTGCTTCCATAGCAACGTCAGCTATGCCCGCTTCGGCGCCTGCGCGGTGGCGGACATGGATGTCGATGCGCACAGGGTGGCGCGCGAGCCCCGGCACGTGGCGGCGTCCGATGCGGGTTTCTTCAAGATCTTCTGGCAAATCAGCGGACAGAGCCGGGTTGCGCAACGGGGTAACGAGGCTTCGCTCGAACCCGGGATGTGGTCGATTTACGATACCGCGCAACCCTATAGCATCGAGATGCCGGACCGCTGCCGGGTGCTGGTGCTGCTGGTGCCGCAGGAGCGCGCCTTCGGCTGGCGGCAGGCGGCGGCCAGCCTGGGCGGCCGGGCGTTGCGGGGCGAGGGCGCGGCGCGCATCGCGTTGTCGGCGCTGGGTGCCATGCTGCACGATACCTGCTCGGGCCACTTGCTGGATTACCAGGGACAGATGGTGCTGCAGGATTCCGTCGTTTCGCTGGTGGAGACCGCGCTGCAAGGTGCGGATACGCGGCCGCCGGCGCTTGGCGATGGCGCGGACGCAGCCATGGCGCGGCATCTCGGCGAAGCGCGGATGCATCGCCTCGCTGAATTCATCGACGCCCAGTTGCATGATCCGGAACTCTCCGCGCAGCGGCTGGCCGCGGTTCTGAACGTCTCGCGGCGCACCTTGTATAACCTGTTCCGCGAGTCTGGCCAGACCCCGCATGCCTATATCCTGTCCCGCCGGTTGCGGCAGGCGGCTGTGCGGCTGTCCGGCAGCGCGGACGCCGGGCGCAGCATTACCGAGATCGCCTTTGCCCTGGGGTTTGCCGACGCGGCGCACTTCAGCCGTGTCTTCCATGAGCGCTTTGGCATGAGTCCTTCGCAATGGCGCCAGCAGAATGCGGGCGGGACGCGTATTGCGCTGCGTCATTAACCGCGCCAGCGTGCGCTTTGCACGCATCGACAAGCTTTCTGCACGGCCAGACAAGCCGTGACAAGGACGCGGTGCTAACTTCGGTCTCCACAACGAGGCATCAAGCCAAGACCAACCGGAGACGAAGATGAATGCACCCGTGGAAGCCCGCAGCGGCCTGAACCAGGCCATCCGCAATGCCATGCTGATCGACGGCGAGTGGCGCCAGGCCGAGTCTGGCGAGACCTTTGCCGTGTTCGATCCCGCCACCGGCGAGGAGATCGCGCGCGTGCCCGCCGGCGGGGCGGCAGATATCGATGCCGCCGTGGCGGCCGCCGGGCGCGCCTTTGCCGGCGGCACATGGCGCGCCATGATGCCGGCCCAGCGCGAGCGCCTGCTGCTCAAGCTGGCCGACCTGGTCGAGCAGCACGGCGACGAACTGGCCCGGCTGGAGACGCTCAACAACGGCAAGCTGCTGGCCTTCTCGCAAGGCCTGGAGGTGGGCGGCAGCGCGCAATGGCTGCGCTATATGGCCGGCTGGGCCACCAAGATCGAAGGCAGCACGTTGGATGTGTCGGTGCCGTTTCCGCCGGGAACGCGCTACAGCGCCATGACGCGGCGCTCGCCGGTGGGCGTGGTGGGCGCCATCGTGCCGTGGAATTTCCCCTTGCTGATGGCCGTCTGGAAGATCGCGCCGGCGCTGGCCTGCGGTTGCACTGTGGTGCTAAAGCCGGCGGAGGAAACCCCGCTGACCGCGCTGCGGCTGGCCGAGCTGGCGCTCGAAGCGGGCTTCCCGCCGGGCGTGCTGAATGTGGTGACTGGCGACGGCGTGCCCGGCGCGGCGCTGGTGGCGCATCCCGGCGTCAACAAGATTACTTTCACGGGCTCCACGGAAGTCGGGCGCCTGATCGGCGCGCGCTGCGGCCAGGATATCCGCCGCGTGTCGCTGGAGCTGGGCGGCAAGAGCCCGGTGATCGTGCTGGACGATTGCGATCCCGCGCACGCCATCCAGGGCGCGGCCGGCGCCATCTTCCTCAACCAGGGCCAGGTCTGCACGGCCGGCTCGCGGCTGTACGTGGCGCGCCGGCACTATGACCGGGTGGTCGAGGGGCTGGGCAAGGTGGCCAATGCCACGGTGCTGGGTTCCGGGCTCGATCCCGCCAGCCAGATGGGGCCGCTGGTCTCGGCACGCCATCGCGACAAGGTGATGGGCCTGATCGGCACCGGGCGCAGCGAAGGCGCGGAGATCGTCGCGGGCGGCGATGCGCTGGACCGTCCCGGCTATTTCGTGCGGCCCACGGTGGTGGCCAACGCCGCGTGCAAGGACCTGACCCTGGTGCGCGAGGAAGTCTTCGGGCCGGTGGTGGTGGCCATGCCGTTCGACGATCCCGAGGCCGTGCTGGCCGAGGCCAACCGCTCGGAGTACGGCCTGGGCGCCAGCATCTGGAGCAACGACCTGCGCGCGGTGCAGCGCCTGGTCGATGGCCTGGATGCCGGCACGGTCTGGGTCAATACGCACAATATCGTCGATCCCAACATGCCTTTCGGCGGCTACAAGGCGTCCGGCGTCGGGCGCGAACATGGCCGCTCGGCGATCGAGGCCTACACCGAGATCAAGTCGGTCTGCATGGCTTACTGAGCAGAGCGGCACTGCCGCAAAAGGCAGGGGCGTGCCTGGCGTCATCCTCGGGGTAATCCCGAGTGTGTATAACGCGCCTCTGCCGCCATCCTTAGGATCGCTGCAATCCGGTGGTGCGGCGGGCAATGTCCGCCGCACCATTGGCCAGCCGCTGGCACAGAACCAGCCTGGCTTCCCCCCCAGAAGAAGCAAGAATAAATAAAAGAAGAGGAGACACAATGAGCCAAGAATCCAAGCGGGCTTTCTCCTGCTGGCCGGGCGCCGCGCGGCGCACCGGCAAGCTGGCCATGCTGGCGGCAGGACTGGCCGCGGCCTCGCTCGCGGCCGCGCAAACCAAGCCGCCTGCCAGGGTTGCCAGCGCCGACCACATCCGTGCCGTGACCCGCGGCGTGGATGGCGCCTTTATCGAGACCAACGCCGCCAAGACCCCCGACTGGCCCAGCTACGGCCTGGACTACGCGGAAACCCGCTTCAGCCGGCTCTCGCAGATCAATGCCGACAACGTGAAGGACCTGGGGCTGGCGTGGTCCTATGACCTGGAATCCACGCGCGGGGTGGAAGCCACGCCGCTGGTGGTGAACGGCATCATGTATGTCAGCGCCTCGTGGAGCGTGGTACACGCCATCGACACCCGCAGCGGCAAGCGCATCTGGACCTTCGACCCGAAGGTCGACAGGTCGATCGGCTATAAGGGCTGCTGCGATGTCGTCAATCGCGGCGTGGCGCTTTACCAGGGCAAGGTGTTCGTCGCTGCCTACGATGGCCGGCTGATTGCGCTCGATGCGGGCACCGGCCGCAAGGTCTGGGAAAAAGACACCATCATCGACCGCAGCCACTCCTACACCATCACCGGCGCGCCGCGCGTGTTCAAGGGCAAAGTCATCATCGGCAACGGCGGCGCGGAATACGGCGTGCGCGGCTATATCACCGCCTACGACGCGGGCACGGGCGAGCAGAAATGGCGCTGGTTCACGGTGCCGGGCGCCCCAGGCAAACCGTTCGAGGACGAGTCGATGGCCAGGGCAGCCAAGACCTGGGACCCGGCCGGCAAATGGTGGGAAGCCGGCGGCGGCGGCACGGCATGGGACACGCTGGCCTTCGACCCCGAGCTCAACCTGATGTACGTGGGCACCGGCAACGGCTCGCCCTGGTCGCGCAGCAAGCGCAGCCCGGCCGGCGGCGACAACCTCTACCTGGCCTCCATCGTCGCGCTCGATCCCGATACCGGCAAATATGTCTGGCACTACCAGGAAACGCCTGGCGACAACTGGGACTACACCTCCGCCCAGCCCATGATACTGGCCGACCTCAACATTGGCGGCAAGGCACGCAAGGTCATCCTGCACGCGCCCAAGAACGGCTTCTTCTTCGTCATCGACCGCACCAACGGCCAGTTCATCTCGGCCAGGAACTTCGTCGATGTGAACTGGGCCAGCGGCTACGACCAGAACGGACGCCCGATCGAGCTGCCCGAGGCGCGTGCCACGGACAAGCCTTATGACGCCATCCCCGGTCCCTATGGCGCGCACAACTGGCATTCGATGTCGTTCAACCCGCAGACCGGACTGGTCTACCTGCCGGCGCAGCATGTGCCGCTGAACCTGATGGACGACAAGAACTGGACGTTCAACGGCAAGCAGCCTGGCCAGCCGCATGGCAACGTGGGCTGGAACACGGCGAAGTTCCTCAACGCCGAGCCGCCCGCGAGCAAGCCCTTCGGCCGCCTGATTGCCTGGGATCCGGTACAGCAGAAAGCCGCGTGGACCCAGGAATACGTCTCGCCGTGGAACGGCGGCACGCTGACCACCGCCGGCAACCTGGTGTTCCAGGGCACGGCCGACGGCCGCTTCATCGCCTACAACGCCGCCACCGGCGCCAAGCTGTGGGAATCCCCCACGGGCACCGGCGTGATCGCGGCACCCGTGAGCTACATGGTCGACGGCAAGCAGTACGTGTCCGTCGCCGTCGGCTGGGGCGGCGTCTACGGGCAGGCCCAGCGCGCCACCGAGCGGCAGGGGCCCGGCACGGTCTACACCTTCGCCGTGGGTGGCAAGGCGCCGATGCCCGCCTTCGTGCAGTACCGCGCGGAAGGATTGCTGGCGGGCGTGAAATATGACCCCGCCCATGTCGCGGCAGGCACCGCGCTCTATGTCAGCAATTGCGTGCTGTGCCATGGCGTGCCTGGCGTGGATCGCGGCGGCAATATTCCCAACCTTGGCTATCTGAACGCCGCCTATATCCAGAACCTCGACAAGTTCATCTTCAAAGGCCCCGCCCTGGCGCGCGGCATGCCGGACTTCACGGGCAAGCTGAGCATGGAGGATGTCGAGAAGATCAAGGCTTTCATCCAGGGCACCGCCGACGCGATCCGGCCCAAGGCCAATTGATCGCCGCGCAGGGCCGCCCGCGCGGCAGGAAGGGGAGCGATCAACGGACCCAGGGCAGGAAGATGGCAGGCAGCAAGGGCGGTGCGCGAAGCCGGAAACCAGTTTCCGGGCTGGCTTCTTACCGTCTGTGCTGCCTGGCAGCCGCCATGCTCGCGGCCGCGCCGGGCGTGGCTTGTGCCGAGGAAACGCTCCCCGACGTGGTGGTGAGCGTCAGCCGCGCCGAGCAGAAGCGCTTTGACGCGCCGGCCGCGATCGACAATGTCCCGGTCGATTCGCTGGCGACCCCGAGCCCCTTGATCAACCTCTCGGAGCTGCTGACACTCGTGCCTGGCGTGGCCGCGCGCGAGCGCCAGAACTACTCGCAAGACCTGCAGCTTGCGGTGCGCGGCTTTGGCAGCCGCTCCACGTTCGGCGTGCGCGGGGTGCGGCTGTATGTCGACGGCATTCCCGCCACCATGCCGGACGGGCAGGGGCAAGCATCCACTGCCGATCTCACCAACGCCAGCCGCATCGAGGTGCTGCGCGGCCCCTTCGCCCAGCTCTACGGCAACGCCTCGGGGGGCGTCGTGCAGATCTTTACGCCCGATCCGCCCAAGGCGCCGATGGCACGGGTGGGGAGCGGCTTCGGCTCCGACGGGCAATGGATGACCAGCGTGGCCGTCGGTGGCGGTAACGACAAGATCGGCGGCGTGCTGGACGCATGGACCTTTGAAACCGACGGCTACCGCGACCACAGCGCGGCCCGGCGCCGCCAGCTCAACGCCAAGGTGGTGGCGGAACCTGTCACCGGCACCCGCGTCACCCTGTTGTTCAACGCCTTCGACCAGCCGCAGGCGCAGGACGCGCTCGGCCTTACCCGCGCCCAGGCCGATGCCAACCCGCGCCAGGCGGTGCCGCTGGCCACGCAGTTCAATACCGGCAAGACTGTCCGGCAGAACCAGGGCGGCGTGCAGGTGGAGCAGCGCCTGAGCGAGCGCGACAATCTTGAGTTCCGCCTCTACGGCGGCACGCGCCAGCTAACCCAGTACCTGGGCTTCAGCGGCATCGCGCCCTCGTCGGCGGGCGGCATCGTGGATATCGACCGCAGCTATGGCGGCGGCGCGCTCTCGTGGCACCACAACACCACGTTGAACGGCCTGCCGCTGCTGTGGAGCGCCGGCGTCGACGCCGATGGCATGCGCGACGCGCGCACCGGCTTCGTGAACCAGAACGGCACGCAGGGCGCGCTGCGCCGCGACGAGACCGACAAGGCGGGCAGCCTCGGCGCCTTTGCCCAGTTCGACTGGACCTGGAACCCCGCCTGGCGGCTCGTGGGCGGCGTGCGTGCCAGCAAGGTCAGGCTGCGCATCGACGATCACTACATCACGGCGGCCAGCCCCGATGACAGCGGCACCGCCACGTATAACAACGTGAGCCCGGTGCTCGGCGTGGTCTGGCAAGCGCTCGACTCGCTCAACGTCTATGCCAACCTGGGCCGCGGCTTTGAGACGCCGACGCTGACCGAGGTGGCCTACGGCCCAGGCGGCACCGGCACCAACCTTGGCCTGCAGCCATCCACCAGCCGCCAGGGCGAGATCGGCGTCAAATGGCAAGGCCAGGGACACCGGCTGGAGGCCGCGCTGTTCGATGCCGACAGCCACGACGAAATCGTGCCGCTGGCCAACGACAACGGCCGCTCCGTCTACCAGAACGTCAATGGTGTGCGCCGGCGCGGGCTGGAACTGGGATGGCGCGGCGTCTACGGCCCCGGAGAACGCTACGGCACCGGGCTGGCCTACACCTGGCTCGACGCCTTCTTTGGCGACGCTTTCCGCAATGCGCAGGGCGCAACGGTTGCCTCCGGCAATCGCCTGCCCGGCACCGCACGCCACAGCTTGTTCGCCGAGGCAACGTACAAGCCGGTGGCCGACCTCACGCTGGGCGTGGAGATGCGCGTGGAAGGGCGCGTCTTTGCCGACGACCTCAACACGCAATACGCGCCGGGCTACGCCATCTTCAACCTGCGTGCCGGCTACAACTTCCGCGTGGGGCGCATGCGCTGGTACGCGTATGGGCGCATCGACAATGTCACCGACCGGCGCTACATCGGCTCGGTGATCGTGAACGAGAGCAACGGGCGGTATTTCGAGCCGGCGCCGGGGCGGCGGTTTTTTGTGGGGTTGCGGGCGGAGATTTGAGCGGTGGATGGGGGGCGCACAGCAAGCATTGGCGGGCGATGCGTCAGCGCGTGCTTCTTCGTGCCGCAAGTTTGCGGCCGATACTGGTGACCTCGATCTATCGCCAGATCTGACGCACATGCTTTTGCCAAAGCCGCTTCCAGGCGAAGTGCAATCTTTGCGCCTTCGCAGTACGACCGGGTTGCAGTGTTGTTTCAAAGGCGCCATTCTTGCTACCCTGTTCAACCACCGGATCCTCGAACCAGAGAATCTCATTGCCGACCAGCCTGTCCATCGCATCGAAGGCGAGGTCGATCGGCAAATCCATCTTGTTCGCAGACATCCATTCCAGCCTCGCGGATGCCTCGGTAATGCCAATGACATAGGAATCGGTAAAGCGTCCGCGGTTGTTCTTGTACAAGTGCTGACCAGCAATCCGTTGACTGCGAGGGGTGTCCTGGTTTCCACCACAACCAAGATAAATGACGTGCGGGCACCGATGTCTCGACGACTCGATCAACGCTTGCTTCAGGCCGGCTGGAAAAGTCTCCGCCAACACTGCGTCATCCTCCAAAATCAGCGCACGTCGCCAGCCTCGAGAGCAAATACGCTCAAGTGCGACGATATGCTTCAGCGAGCAGGATTTCTGCGCTGGCCGAAGCCCCGTGCCCTTGAAGTATTTGTCATTGATTTGCTTGTCGATGTCGACGGCGTCAAACGCATGGACAAATTCGCCTTCTAGTCCGAATCTGAAAAGCTGCGCTTGAATATGCTTGCGGCGCTCGACAAACGAGCGAACGTTAATGATCAGGATGCCATCAAGTCCCAAGCGGCGAAGATCACTTGGAATAGTGCATGCGCTTTGCATCGGAAATACCCGCTAACGTTGTTGATTGAACCCGGATGGCAAGCACTATCCGTTGCGTCCCAGCTTCGAATCATGCTGGGACGCCCCCAATTAGTAACTCGCTCGGAGTGGCCGCCAGGCTTCAGGGATGGTCCGGGCTAGAACGCAATGCCGATTTGCGCCGCGATGCAGGGCTGCCGCGTGCGGAAGAATTCGGGCTTCCTGACGGCCAGCCAGGCGTCACCTTGCAGGCCAACGCGGTGTAGCCGCCCACGGAGCACTTGCGGGTGAACACTACCGGCGGGCGGCAGCACTGCGGCAGCAGGCGCTGCACCATCAATCCGAGCCGTACCTGGCGGAGCGCGGACCGTACAGGATGCTGCCCGGGCTGCCGGCCGACAGCAGCTGCAGGCTCGCTGTTCCCGCGACCGAATAGCTTGCATCCGACACGCTGTTGATCACCTGCGCGATCGCCGCAGCCACGAGCATCCCGACCAGGCCTCCGCCGGCGTTGCCAGATTGGCTGTTGGATGCCGAAGCGGCGCCAGTCCAGAGCGTGCCCCCTGTCCGCAAATCCACGAGCGTCGCCTTCGCGCTTACGACCGTGGCGCTGTTAACCACCTGGAACTTGGTCCCGTAGTCCGTTACCGTGATGTAGAGGGCGGCATCCGCGCCGAAGATGTCTCTGAGCTTCGCTGGCGGGACGGCATGGATATCACCCGGCGTCGTCAGGCCATTCTGGCGGAAGGTCTCGTCCACCAGGGCCACCGGCAGCACGTAGTACCCGGCCTCGGCAAGCGGATAGCTGACCTGCGACAGCATGCTGTAGGTCGCCGCGACGTCAGGCGACTCGTTCAGCGGTGGCAGGACCACGATCGAGCGCGGCTTGCTCTCCTTGAAGGCGGCGTAATCGACATGCCTGGATGGCGCCGCGCACCCGGCGGTCAGCGCTGCGACGGCCAGGAACGCGAGCGCGCGCTTGAACATATCCCTCATTTCTTGCTCCCCCCTTGCTTGATGTTCTTCATCAGGAAATCCACATAGGCGGACGACTCCGGAAACAGGGTCTTTTCCGTCTGGAACTCGCGGACCATCTGGCCATCCTTGCCAACATCGGCGTACAGCATGCCAAGATGCGCGTGGTAGCCCGGCGGCGGCGTATTGCCCGCTGCCATGATCTTCTGCAGATCGCGTTCAAGCGCTTCAATCTGGGCTTGCTTCGATTCGCCCTTGAAGTACTGATAAACCTGCGGCTGGTAGCTCTCCCACTGATACAGGGGCTTGGCTGGCGCGGCGCAACCCGCCAGCAATGCGCTTGCCGTGAGCGCGAGTGTCGCCAGGCGGCACGGCTGGAATAATGTCTTCACAGTTTTTCCTCTGGATATTGGCATTCAGGGATTGCGCGGCGTCAAGGCGCCGGCCTCGACCCCGTTGACCAGATTCGTCACGGCCTCGCGCATGGCGAGATCCAGCACCTTGCCGTTGAGTGTCGAGTCATAGCTGGAGCTGCCGCCAAAACCGATGACCTCGCGGCTAGACAACGCGTACTCGCCCGCGCCCTGGCTGCTGAACACCACTTCCGATGTCGCGATATTGACCACGTTCAGGGCCACCTTCGCATAGGCTACCTGCGACTTGCCGCGGCCGAGAATGCCGAAGAGTTGCTGGTCGCCCACTTCCTTGCGCCCGAACTCGGTCACGTCGCCGGTGATCACGTAGTCGGCACCCTTGAGACGCTGCGCCTGGCTCTTGATGCCCGCCTCGCGCTTGATCTCGTCCAGGTTGTCGCGGTCGAGAACATGGAAGCGGTTGGTCTGTTGCAGGTGCGTGATCAGGACAGTCTTGGCCTGGCCGCCCAGCCGGTCGATGCCATCGGAAAACACGCCGCGCATATAGCTCGAACGGTTATCGAACTTCCCGACTGCGATCGGCGTGCGCACGCCCACGTAGGGGCGGCTGGCACTCTCGACCTTCTGCACGGGCAAGGCAGTCGATGATTCGGTCGCGCAGCCGCCAAGCAGGGCGAGCAGCCCAGCCGCGGCAAACAGCGATCCTGCTGTCAGTCTGTTCATTCGGTCTTCTCCTCTTGGTTAATCAAACATGCAAACGATTCACGTTCTTGGGCGCGCATCGATTGCGCGATACCCCCGGGCTGCGGGGCCTAAAATTCCACACCGATCTGCGCCGCGATATTGGGCGTGTGCGTGCGGAAGAACTCTGGCTTCCTGACCGGCCTGCCGAGCGTGACCTCGTAGGTCAGGGCGGCGTAGCCACCCATGGCCCAGCGCCCGCGCGCTCCTATCACGGCACCCATCAGCGACTGGCCCGCCAGGAACCCGGCGGATGGGCCGCTGACATGTCCCATGTCGAAACCCAGGAAGGCTTCCTGGCCCGTATTCGCGAGTTGCCAGGCCAGTTCGTTGCGCCAGGTGATGCCGTTCTCGGCGGCAAGGGTCAGCTGTTCATCGAAACCGCGCACCGAATAGCGGTTGCCGATGACGAAGTAGTCGGACGGCAGGATGCGGGTGCGGGCGTACTGCATGCGCACGTTGCCCTGGTAGCGCAAGCGCTCCCCGGCGGCCTGGAATGGCACCATCAGTCCGGCGTTCGCCAGCACGATCTCCGACTTGCCATCCCAGCCGGGCTCGCCCAGCACAAAGCCGGGCGACCTGGAGTGCGCGGGCAGTGACGCGCGCCATGCCGCGCCGACATCCAGCACCGTATTGCCGAGGTACTGGCGGTGCGCGGCGCCGGCCTCGAAGCCGACGAAATCGCGGTGCTGCACTTCGATATCGATGCCATCCAGGGTGGAACGGGCGGTCTTGCGGAACACCTTGCCGTACAGGCTTGTCTTGCCCGAGGCATTGCGGAACGGCACGTAGCCAAGTCCTGCCTCGATCTGCGTGCTGCGCCCGCCATAGACGATGTCGCTGTCGAAACCCGCCACCGTCTGGTGGTATCGCGACTGGTTGGCATTGAAGAAGGCGTTCCAGTAGCCGAAGGGAATGCTGTAGCTGATCGCCGAAGAGCGCGTCCCCGCCGCGCCGTTGCCGGCATTGGCATTGGTGCTGCCGGAGACGGTCAGGCTGTCGTACAGGAACAGTGGCGAGTCCACCGTCAGCGTGCCGCCCATCTGGTAGCGTCCGGTGCTATCCAGCCCGGCGTTGTCGCCTGTCACGAGGGCATGCCAGCGTTTGCCGGTGCCGGCCTTGATGATCAGCTCGGTGTCGCCGGGGTTCTCGCCGGGAACGAGATCGATGCTGGCATCGGCCTGTCCCTGCAGGCGGCGCACGTTCTCCGTGCCCTGGTCCAGGTCGCGCTGATTCACCAGGCCGCCGGGGCCGGTGGGCAAGGCCACGCGCCACCAGCCGGGCGCGCCCTCGGCCTTGACACCAGAAATGCGTCCGGCCACCACGCGCAGGCGCAATTCGCCGCCGGCGAGATTCTGGTCCGGGATCACCACGCGCGTGGTCATGTAGCCTCGGGCGAGCAGCCGCGCGGAAAAATACTCCTGGATGGTCGCCAGCCCCTTGCCACCGACGCACTGGGTGGGCAGGATGCCGGCCTCGGCCTGGAGCCATGCAAAGTCCTCCGCACCTTCCCAACGCACCATCTTGATGAGAAAGCAGGGCGACTCCGCGGGCAGCATCAGCGGTCCCGCGATGCCGTTTTTAATGGGGGAAGCCGTGAGTACGTCAGGGCGGGCCATGGCGCGCTCACGCGCGGCTTCCTGCTGTTGTTCCTGACGGCGCTCGATGGCGGCATTCGGGGTGGCCGGCGGGAAGAAGGGCAGGGCCTGGGCAACCGCGAGCGAAGGCAGCGTCAGGATGAACGGGACAAACGGGGCGACACCGCGCGTCATGCGGCGCGCGTTGCGGAAGTGCATTGACATAGATTGACGCGGTTTGCATGTCAGTCAATTCGACTCGGAGGTTAGTGATTTGGTCGGGTTGAATCTCTGTATTTTTTTGTGCGACTACCTCTTCGCTTTTATATGCGGAGTGCAACAGATGGCGCGGAAAACAGCGCTCATTGATAATCCGCGAGCGAGAATAAATGATCGAAATTTTCGCAACATCGAGAAGTGGTGTTGCTGTGGCAAAAGAAATCCGATCATCTTCTCTCCTTCGGGTTTGACTAGGCATTGTTGGCGCCAGCACCGCTAGCCTCGGTGCCGATGCATCCCCCGCGCAAGCGCGTTGCCGCTTGCCGGAGACGGGCTACGCCCACGCAAGACGGAAGATACCGAGTCTGAGTCCAGATTGAAATCGGACAGATCCGAAAATGGGTTAGGAAATTTCCTAATTAATTAATTCAGGGCCAAATTTGACCAGGTTCTGAATAATCTGCAGTCGTTGGGGAGTCACTGCTGGTAGGCGGCCTGCCGCTGCAGGCGGCGTATGTTTTCGATGCTTTGGTCGATGTCGTGCTGGTTCGCGGGTGCGCCGGGCATGTATCACAGGGCGGGTCATGGCGCACTCGTGAGCGGCGTCCTGCTACTGGTATTCACATCTTGACATCAGACGGAGCTTGTTCGTCATTGAGCCGCCGTGCGGTCCCGAATCCACTTCTGCGCATTCAAATGCAACTGCCGATTGAAGCGGTCTTTTTCGCGGTACGGCCACAATCTAGTTAATTTCGATTTCACCTCTCAAAGGCGCCACGCAGCCACCCCGCCTTACGCAAGGCCTTCGGGAAATAGATTAGCCCCCATATTGAATAGATAGCCATGAAAATCATACCAATACAGATTTGATTGTGCTGATCATCAAGGCCGATGGTCTTCAAGCATACCCACAGAATGAGAAAAACATAGAATGCCCCGGATGCGATTATCGCCAGGCCGATAATGATAGCATCATGAAGAGAATTAAACAGCGCCCGACAATTCATTTTCCATCTCTAGCATTATTAACATAATTAATTTGGCCAATGGCCTTAGTCCAAGCCCGATCAGCAACGCACTTTGTGCGGTCCCAAGGGGTGGCGTACTAATTCACTTGTTCCAGTTTTTCTGCGCCAAGATATTCGCCTTTCTATCCGGGTGCAACTGCCAGTAGAGCCGGTCACCGTTGTGGCTCCTTACCACGGTCCGAATCTTTCCGGTTCGTCACCAAGCATTTTTGCGTTGCGTAGATGCTTTGGTAGAATTCGCCAAAACAAAATTGATAGAAAAACGAAAATAGGGATGCCGATGAAAAGTATCGCCGTATTGTCTTCCAAATGAAATAAGATCCGGCAAACGCCAGCCGTAACGAATGTCCAACAACCAGCTCCGAACGCGGACGCAAGCCCCACGGTGAACCAGGTATTCAATGTCGCTATCATTCTCTTTTGGTTCATCAGTTTTTCTCCACGTTGCTCACATCCTTGACCACCGTTGCGCCCTTTGACGTAACCCAAAAAAGGAGCGTCGCTTGATTCTACCAAGGCCAATCATTCCTGCGTCTGCCAGACCAGTACATGACACACCGCCGCTATCGATTAATGCCTCGTGCTCTCGCGAACCAAATCACTATTGTGGTGATTGATGCAAGGACCGTAGCTGCTTTCGCGAAACGAATGTAATCCGCCGCGACAGGGAGGCCATACGGTATGCTGAAAATCTGGGATCTTAGAACTGGAATGAATAGCAGCAAAAAAAAGCTAGCCACAATGACGTAAACGAGCAGGCAGATGGCAAAAACTTTAAGCCAAGCAACCAATTTATTTCCCATATTTTCCATCATCTACTATCCCCTGTGATGGGTCTGGTCATGATCACGTTCGTTGTATTGCCGCCGCCGCCTGACAAAATCCGTACTCGCTTTGATGCAACTGCCGGTTGAAGCGATCATTCATTGGTTTGCTTTGAACCGTCCTGATACCAAGGTTGCGACGTCCAGTCCTCAAGGGCGGCTACAAAATCTGACTCGACACGGAAGAATGGGCTACTAGGCTCATAAAATGGATTTTCCTTCCCTAGCGTGAGGCCATATTGATAGTAAACGGGGCGAATGACTCTCCCCTGGGAAATATCCCGGAAGAGGGGGTAAGCAATTGCAGTAGCAGCATTGCATCCGCATTGCTTTTCTCATGCATCTGCAATAGCACGCGCAACGCCATTGATTTTTCCTGCAGGATCTTCATCTTTTCCATTGATACTCCAAATCTAACGAAAAGTGAAAGGATTGATCGGGCGCTAACGGCTATCTACAACGATTTTAAGGTATCCATTTGGATTTTTGAGGGTTGGAGAGGCAATTATGCTACCTGGATTTGATTTTCCAGAAGCAAAATAGACTAATGGAGGAGATTAATGTAATTGCGCCAAGTGCTCTAGCGGTGCGCCAAATTTGATCAGTAGGTATTGTCTCGTACGGGAGATGTGTAAGCGCCATCCAGAAAATTGGTCGAACAACAAATAAAAAGATAGTGCCTGACAAGGAATATATAATAAAAAAAGAAATTAAATACCTAAAAAACATAATAAAATCTCGCCTGATGTTTATTTTCATTTGTTGTTTTTTGCGTTTGAGTTTGAGATGGAATTCAGTATATTTCCTGTGAATTCTTGACCAAATCCGCTCATCGCTGTGCCGCCAAGTGAAGGTATCGGATTCTTGGGCGCTGCCACAGTGATACCCAACCCCAGGCTCTTCCATTGTTCCCGGTACCATGGGTTAAAAACTCCATTTAAGGTGCTCTCCGCGGCCATACCCAGCCCATAGCCAATGGTCGTGCCTAGCGCCGCGCCAGCCATGCTAGGAATTGGATCGTCACCCTTGACAGTAGAGCCCGCCAAAGCACCCCCAGTATTTATCAAGAGTGAGGGCAGCAATGCTGTTCCGTAGGTAAGGGCACCTGTGATCGTTCCGAAGGCAACGTCTACGGGATTCACAGAGCCATTAAATGCCGCTTGCATACTGGCATTGGCCACTCCCCCGATGGTCCCTCCAGTAGCCATGCCAGCGAGCATCGGCACTCCTCCGGCTGTCACCACGCCAAGGCTGATCATGCCTGCGCCAGCCAGAGTGGCGCCAACCGGGTCTTTCGTGATCTTGCTCGTCACAAGTCGATTGTAGGTTTGCCCGGTGTGGTACTGGGCGACGCCCAGGTTATAGGCTAGCTGATTCGGCGCAATGTACGGCGAATTGTAGGTAGGATTCCAATAGTTGGTATCGCTCGACGATGCCCCGCATCCCAACATCTGGCAACCCAGAATCGATCGAACTTGGTAGTCGTGGATCCCGCCTGACGCCTGTGCCGTCTGCCCATCTACATTGCGCAGCAACTCGGCGACGATACGCCCTTGTGCATCATCCACACTAATGCCAAGTTTTTTAGCGACAAGGCCTGCATTTTTCTTCGCGAGAGCATATTCATCCGGATGCAACTGCCGATTGAACCGATCCACATTCGCCGCCGTCGCCTCACTGGACCCACCGCTCACGATGGCACCGATGCCGCCCGCCGCGATATTGGCCGCCACATTCCCGAGCGCTTCATTCAGCCCGGCATTGCCAGTATCCATACTCTCTGACACAGCATTGCCAAGCTCTTGAAGCTTGGGCGCAGCCAGCGACGACGCGCCCGCACCGACTGCGCCGGCCACCGTGTTGCCGCCACCCAGGCCCGCAACAAGCGCGCCGCCTGCGGCGTGCAGCGCTGCGCGGTAGTCGCCGCCTTCCTCCCAGTTCTTCGCGTCGGCAAGGTACTTGTATTCCATCTCGCTATCCCCGGTGTCATGGGCGGCCCTGGCATTCGCGCGCGCCTCCTTTTCCTTGGCGCCGGCCACGTCGCCCACCGTCTTGGATTGCTAGCATCCATAGCAGACACAGAGCTGAAACACGTAAGAGTATTTTTTGGTAACGTTAAACCCGAGTAGTTTTAGAATTACCAGCGGTAGTAGCATGATTCAAGGGGCAGCAATTCCCTGGGCCGCCCACAAAATTTTCTGCAATGTGCTCCTCATTTATTTGGTTTTTGTGAGGGTGGGGGGGAGCCATCATCCTGGGCCGCATTACCGGATCCGATGTGCCAATTGATTTTGCTTCTGAAAAATCTGTGCTGAGCTACCTGCCAATTATTATCTTTTCGTAAAACCAGAATCCCACTCCGCAAACGAGGCTGGAAAATACAATGAATTTTATCCAGGAAAAAATTCGATCCAATCCGGATAGAAAATATCCGTGGTATCCATTAATCCATGCGACCGCAGGAAAAAATATAAGCTCGAAGAATAGTCCTCCCAATGAAAATGTAATTAGGCAGATTGTGAAATATGCCAAGAGGGGTCGGAGATTTTCTTTCATTTCGCGGAATCTTTTTTGGGTGGTGGATTAATGATTGTACTAACACTTCCATTGGCGACTTCTGATCCAGCGGCCCCTAAGCTGGTGCCAAGGAGAGACGGAAGCACACTCGGCGGAATATATTTCGAAACCCCAAAACCAGTATCCGCCCACTCTTGCCGGTACCATGGATTGACCTTGGCATTGACCCCTTTCTCTAAGGCGCCGCCTGCTTTGTACCCGACCACGGAGCCGGCAGCAGCGCCAGCCATGCCGGCATTCGGATTTTCTCCCTTGACGGCGGATCCGAGTACGGGTTTCAAGATTGCCCCGCTAACCGTAGCCATAGTGGTTTGTCCGGGTCGAATTCCACCAGTTACCAAAACTTGTCCCACCATATCTGCAACGCTGCTCACAACACCGCCAATACCTCCGGCGGCGGTGCAGGTCGTCGGATTGGTCGAGCAATTCGCAACAATGTTTCCCGCCATTGAGTTGCTGTACGAAATACATGGAATTATCTAGAATCCACATCTGCATCGTCCGGATGCAACTGCCGATTGAAGCGTTCAGCGATCGACTTTTGTGTCGCGCGACGCAACTAGCAGCTTGATCGCGTTAATGGCTTCTACGAAAAAACCTACCGCGATCATGCACATGAAGATGCGCACTAGCAGCATCTCCTTGTCGCGATCAATAATTAAGTTTCGGTCAAAAAAATTCCGCTCAATCCACACAGAAACATCGCCAGCCTGGAATATAAAAAGTAGGAAGAGCAACTCAAATCCGACTCTGAAGAAGATACCGGCCCAACCATTCTGTCGCAGTAGATCATCAATCTTTCGCATCATTGCTTTCCCGTTTCTTTACTCGGAAAAAACGATCCAAATCCTTGGGTGAAAGAGCCCGCCGTTGCCCCAATGTTTGCAGGATAGGGATTTGGCAAACCTTGGAGCAAGGCGGGTATTTTTGGCTTCAGCCCATTGGGGTAGACCAGCGACGGCAGAGTCTGCCCCGCCAGCTTTGTAACTCCTAAGCCGATTGGGTAGGCAGCACCGCTGAATGTCGAGCCAACGGCACCCGCGAATAGAATGCTATTGTTTTCGCCATAGAAAATATTATTGAACGCTGTATTTGCAGCCGCACCGGCCCCACCGACCAACACGTTGCCTATGAAGCCGACGTTACCACCAATCGGTCCCGTTATGGCCCCTGTTCCACCAGCAAACAGAGACTGGAAAAGGCGAATGGTGCCTGTTTGCGCATATTGGCCGGAAGCATCCATTCCACCACCCACCGTCCCACCAATTGCTGCATATCCAAAGATTCCCCCAGCAGCAGTTGCTATAGGCGCCCCAACCAACAGTGCCGCCGCAACCGGGGCGGCGATCGTACTAGCCCCCATCAAATTGTTAATAGTCTGCGCTCGCTGGTTAGCTGCACTAACAGCGGCGCTCGTTGGTTGTGAGAGGTCATTCTGCGCGTAGAAACTACTGTTCCGGTCCTGCGGCAGATAGTTGGCATACATGTCAGCATTGGCTTTTTGCGCTGCGGTCGGCTGGAATGAGTAACTAATCCCGCATGCGGCGCAGGAAGGATCGGCAGGGAGCATCATGTGCGCCTGGCTCAGGAAGCCGCTCGCAGCTTGGTCCCATGCATCGCCAGCACCGTTCTGCACTTGACGAAAGCCCTGTTGTGCAAGGCGCTGCTCTGCGTCAGCAACCTGGACATCAGACGGAGCTTGCCCGCCATTGAGCCGCCGTGCGAAAGCCTTGGCATTGTCCTTGATCCACTTCTGTTCATCCGGATGCAACTGCCGGTTGAACCGATCCACATTCGCTGCCGCCGCCGCACCCGAGCCACCACCCACGATCGCACCAAAGCCACCCGCTGCGATATTGGCCGCCACATTTCCGAGCGCTTCATTCAGCCCCGCATTGCCAGTATCCGTGCTCTCTGACACAGCATTGCCAAGCGCTTGAAGCTTGGGCGCAGCCAGCGACGACGCACCCGCACCGACTGCGCCGGCCACCGCGTTGTCGCCACCCAGGCCCGCAACAAGCGCGCCGCCTGCGGCGTGCAGCGCCGCACGGTAGTCGCCGCCTTCCTCCCATTGCTTCGCGTCG